>NZ_QZFV01000061.1:0-119857 GCF_003600245.1 Amycolatopsis panacis | reverse complement strand
GTGGCGTGCGCCGGACCGGTTTCGGGTCTGTGAAGGGACCCTTCACAGACTCAGAGTCCGTGAAGGGTCCCTTCACAGACCTCTACACCGACTTTGCCGGAACCCTGGTGAGCCCCCTCGATCCCGATAGCCAGGCAGAACGGGCAGAATCATATTCTGCGCGAGGTGGTCGAGGACCAGTACAGCACTGCCGACGGCGAGTCGGACATGCCTGCCCACCATCCGCGTGTTCGACGGCAATGACACCCTTCCTTGCTTCCCGCGCCGACGACAGTAGCCCTCCAAGACTGATCAAGAATCCAGGTTTTCACCTTAGTGGCCTATTAAGAATGGCTAACTCAGCGTCACGGCGGAATCTATACCGATTCGCAATGTTATGTCAAATTGCCCGAATGTCCATCAAGCTGTGCCCATAGGTTCGGGCAGTAATTCCGGTGGCCGCTCGGGCTGTTATGGGACCACAGCAGCCTGGCCGCCTGCCCGAAGGTCGCCTGACCAGCAATTTTACTCTCGCCAGTGTGGCAGTAGCACACTTTCGACTCATTAGCACAAGAGCTCGGGCTTCGGGTACCCATGAGGGTACTTAGTGTCATTCGAGTTGCCCGAATGGGAAAGTGGCCCGGGTTGGTCGACTGTCACATTTCAGGAAGTCCATGGAATCAGGGAAATCGGCGAACAGGTGACCTTGCGTGACGGTAGTCCCGGACGGGTTGGGGGTGCTACACAATTCTCAACCTCAAGAAAGCCTTAAAAAACCAGGATGCGAGTGACTCTCGAGGGGGCCGATCGCGCGACTTTTTGTGTACAGAGTGTCACCCGCGGTCGAACCGCGGTGCCGAGTCGCAGATGAAGACATTCACAGTGGCAATTATCACTGGCCGGCGGCCTTGTCAAATGTGCGCCGCGTGGCCACGACAGCGAATCCAGCCACCGACACTGCGGCCGTCGCTTCGTTCTGCCCGGGGGCGTGCGGCACGAGATGCTCAGCGCTAATCCGATGCCAAGACGCCGGCCCGTCCGCCCGCCCCGGGCGCTGTACAGAAGGTGTTCGGCGTGATCGCCACCCGCCGGCCATGCAAGGACATCCCGCTGGACCGACTGCGCGACTGCGCACTGTTCGAGACGACCTACGTCTGCGGCGCCCGCGCCGGAAAGGTAGGCGGGCTGCACGTCGAGGAACTCGACGTGCGCTTGAGACCGCATCTCGTTCGGGTTGTGGTCAGGTAGGCGATAATTGTTGATCAACGATGACCGATGTGGAGAAGTGGTGCCCGGAGCCGTTGTGGCTGCTGGCGTCTGCGTTGTCGCCCGATGCGCCGCAACGCCCCGCTACGCAGCTGGCTGGCCGATCCGACGGGACCGCGGCTGCCGGGCGGATCACTGTTGCGGGGAAAGGAACTCCAGCCGATTGCCGACGGGGTCGAAGACGGAGAACCGGCGGTGGCCGGGGAAACCTTCGTCCCAGGTCACCGCGATGCCATACACGGCCAACCGGCCGGCCAGCGCGTCCAGGTCGGCGACGAGGATGCCCGGATGCGCCTTGCGCGCAGGTCGGAAATCCTCCCCTCGACCCCGAGATGGATCTCCAGCCGATCCGAGCGCACCCACAGCCCGCCGCGCGCGGCCAGCTCCTGGGGCTTCACCAGCTCGGTCATCCCGAGCACCGTGCCGTAGAAGCGCCGGCACGCGTCTTCCCCGCCCGGCGGGATGGCCAGCAGCACGTGGTGCAGAAAGACCGAACTCGCCCGGCGCAGCGCTGCCGTACAGCGCCGTCATCCCGCTACCTTACCCGTTCGAAGACCTCCGTCTCCGCCTCCGACCGGCGAACCCGGACCCGCGGAATCACCACGGTATCATCCACAGTGTCCTCTGTGGACGGTGGATCCGCCTTGGCGAACCGTGCTTCACCCCAGTTGCGCACCCGGGGCGCCGCCCAGCGGACCACGAGCGTCGCCAGCAGCCCGACCAGCGCGCCGCAGATGATGTCGGACGGCCAGTGCACCCCCACATACACCCGGGAGATCGCGACCAGCGCGGCCGGCCCGCCGAGCGTCCAGCCCCACCGCCGGGAGACGAAGAACCCGGCCACGAACGCGATGGTCAGCGCCGCCGTGGCATGGTTGCTCGGGAAGGAGACCCCCGCTTCGTGCTCGACGAGCTGGTGCACCGGACGGCTCTCGAACGGCCGCCCGTGCACCGCGAACGCCCGCAGCACCCGGTTCACCAGGAAGCCCAGCGCGAGGGTCGCCCCGGCCTGCCCGGCCAGCCACAGGTTTTCCCCCCGCGTCCGCCCGCGCATCGCCGCCAGCACGACCAGCGCCCCCGCGCCCGCCAGCACGTAGATCAACGGCCCGGCGACGAACTTCATCACCGCGTCCAGTACGGCACTGTGCCCGGCAAGACCGTTGACCACATCGAACAGCACGGTCCGGCAACCCCTTTCCGATGAACAACCGATGGACGAACTGGAAATCTCGATCTTGCCAGTCGCCGGATGGCTGTTCCCCGCGGGTGGGGCGTCCTCCGGTGCCGCGGCGGCCGGTTGCAGATCAGGAGCGCCGGCACGACCTTCCGTGAGCAGCGCAGACGCCGAATCCGTCCCGTTCACCGGACTCGCCGACACGTGCTCCCCTCGTCGCGGTGCACGAACGCGGCGCGCACTGGCTTCCGGAGCCACACTGGTCTGTCCACTGAGGACTTGCCACACGATCCGTCGGCAACTCCCACCGGAAGTCCGTCGACGGGCCTGCCGCCGTGGTCGACAATGGGCCGGACAGCCGCCGAATCGTGAGGAGCCGTAGATGCCAGCCGAGGTGCCCGCCGGGATCGGACGCAGGGTGGATCGGGGGCCGCAGGTCCCGGGCTGCCCGGCGCGGGCCGGGGCGGACGGGGTGTGGCTGGTCCAGGACTACGCCGGCGCGCGGGCGGTGCTGCGCAGCATCGACACCTGCCAGGCCGGGCTGGGCATCGAGGCCTATGACAAGCTGCCGCGGAAGATGCGCCGTCCGGTGCTCTATCGCGACGGGCCGGAGCACCGCGAGCACCGCCGCCAGGCGGCGCAGTACTTCACGCCCCGCCGTGTCGACGAGGAGTATCGCGGGCTGATGTGCCGTCTCGTCGAGCAGCAGTGCGATCGCCTGCGCCGGGACGGGCGGGCCGACCTGTCCGAGCTGGCGCTCGCGGTGTCGGTCGGGGTGGTCGCGGAGGTGATCGGGCTCGACGGGTCGCGGGCCGCACTCGCGCGGCGGCTGGAGCGGTTCTTCACCGAGGCCGCCGTCGCACCGGGGTGGGGCAGCCCGCGCGCGATCGGCCGGCTGCTCTACGAACGCGGCCGCGCGCTGTCGGTCTTCCTGTTCAACATCCTGCCCTCGATGCGGAAGCGGCGTCAGCACCGCCGCGGCGACCTGGTCTCGCACCTGCTCGACGAGGGGTGCACGGCGATGGAGGTACTCGGCGAATGCGTCACCTTCGCCGGCGCCGGGATGTTCACCACCCGGGAGTTCATCACACTCGCCGCATTCCACCTGTTCAGCGACGACGCCCTGCGCGCCGCCTACACCACGGCCGACGAACCGGGCAGGCAGGCGATCCTGCAGGAGATCCTCCGCCTCGAACCTGTGGTGTCCGATCTCTACCGGCGGACCACCGCCGAACTGGAGGTCGGCGACGCCACCATCCCGCGCGGCGCGAAGATCGACATCCGGGTCGCCGCGGCCAACCTCGATCCGGCGGCTGCCGGCGCGGACGCCGGTGAGCTGCGAGTGCCCCGCGACATCGCCGAAGGCCTCACCTTCGGCGACGGCCCGCACCGCTGCCCCGGGGCACCCATCGCACTGCAACAGACCGATCTGTTCCTCACCGCGCTGCTCGCACTGCCCGGAATCCGGATGGCACAGGCGCCGCGCATCCGGATCCGGTCGAACATGGAGTCCTACGAACTGACCGGGCTGGAGCTGGCCCTTCGCTGACCGCCCGGTGTTGAAGCCGCCACCACGGAGTCACGCCACACAGAACCGCTCGGACCAGGGTCGTCCAGCGCCGCGCCGCACCGAGTCGCTCGGCTCAGGGTCATCCAGCGCGTGGCCGAGCGCGCGACGCCGGTCCGAAACGGTGTCGGCCGAAAGCCGACCGCGAACCCCCGCCGCGTCGGAATCCGCCCACGGGGGCGAAGCCGTCAGCCGGATCGGATCGGCGACGCGGTGCCCGGCGACGAACACCGCACCGCTCGCCGGGCGGGCATCGCGGCACCACGCCGGATTCCGACGGACACCGAAGCGGAATCCGCCAACACAACACGCCGATGCGTCGATACCCGCATTTCAGGGCGCGATTCGGTGCGATTTCCGCGGCAGCCGACCGGGCGGTGAGCCACGCCCGCCGCTGGCGGGAATCGACCGCAACTTATACCGTCAGTAGCATAATCACCTTATCGAATGACGACACTCACTCTCCCAGGGCAAACCCGCAGGTAGACGTGAAAAACCTGCACGACCGCCCGTCGGACCGCCGGCGGCCACGAGCCGCGTCCACCGCCGCTGGCCAGCGGATTTGTTTCTCCGGACTGCGGAATCCGCGGCGCCGGATATTTCGGCACCAGGGATGCAGAGCCGACTCCGGTCGTGCCAAAATGAGCCGCACCGCTGGTCGGGGGCATATTCTGCACGGAATATTCCATTCCGGAATCACCTGGAGTGCGCGGCGGCGGAACGGGGCTCGGGCACGGCACGGAAGTCCCGTCGCGCACTCCAGGTTGTCATCACGAAGGGACCACACGATGACCGAACCGGGCGCGGAGTCCCGCGCACCGCTGGGCGCCGCGCCGCCCGGGCGGCCCCACCGCGGTCACGACACGTATCTGGTCGCCCCTGGCCGGCCTCCCGCCCGGGTGACGGTCACCCTTCACGCGGCCGCCACCCCGCTGACACCGTCCGCGCTGCCCCGATACGGGCGAAATCGGCTCGATCTCGGCTTCGGCGCCCTCAGCGACGATCCGGAGGCCCTCTTCCGCGAAGGCGGCACGCTCCGCCGCGCGGCGCAACCCGTGGTCCACCGATCCGGGCCGCGCCAGGACGAACCGGTGACCTGCGGCTGCCGACGACAGGCATCGCACCGCGAAACACCGCCGGACCCCAAGCCGCACCGTGCGGAACCGGAACCGCTCCGGCCGGAACTGCGTGCCCTCCGCAGCCAGCCGGGATCCATCCACTACGAACCGAGAGTCCCGCGCGACGAACCGGAAGCGCCCTGCGACAAGCCAGGAATTTGCCACGAGGAACCGGGCGTGCTCCGCGGCGCATCGCGGTTGCTCTCCTCCGGGCCGGAAGCATCCCCGGGCGCACCGGGGATCCGCCACCCCGGCCCCGGAGCTCCCCGCCACCACCGGGAACCGCTCCAGGCCGAATCGGGATCGCTCCGCCACCAGCCGGGAACACTCCACGGCGAGCCAGGGACGCCCCGCGCCCAGCAGCGAACGCCCCGTCACCGACGGGAAACACCGCACGGCGACCCGGCGACAGCCCAACCCGAACCGGGATCACCCCACCCCGAGTCACGAACGCCCCGTCACCGCCAGGAAGCACCACACAGCGACCCGGCGGCGGGATCGCCCTGCTGCGAACCTGAAACACCCCACGACAACCACCGGACACGTCACCCCGAACCACGACCCCTCCCCCACCGACATAAAACACCGCACAGCAAACCGGCGACACTCCGCCCCGATCCGGGATCACCCCGCCACCAATCGGAAACACCCGACGGCGAACCGGCGACACTCCACCACCGACCGGAATCACGCCAGGGCGAACCGGCAGCACTTCACCCCGAATCGCAAACGCCCTACGCGCCGGGACCACTCGATCCTGAACAGAGAATTCCCGAGCCGGGATCGGCCTGCCCCGCGCCGGGAACACCCCACGAATCGTGGACGCTCTTCCCCGAGCCGCAAGCACCTCACGAGCCAGGGTCGCTGCACACCGAATCGGGAACACCCTGCAGCGAACCGGGAATCCGCTGTCCCGAACCAAGCCGGCCGAGAGCCCTGCGCCGTGCCACGGGGGCGCACCGGCGGCCCAAGAAGGCGCGCACCCGGGGCACGCAGCGCTCGACGAATCCCAGCGACTCGGCGACGACAGTGCGAGCCTTTGTGCTGGTCCTGGGCGTCGTGGTGGGGCTGGGCGCACTACTGGTGCTGGCGCTGCTGCTCATCACGGCGGCGCCGACCGCGGCGGTGCGCGGCATCGGCACTTCCGGCGTGGCGATCCTGCTCGCGAACACCTTGCACCAGCGGCGCGCCGGGAGCGGCCGCAAGTAGCCGCACGGGCGGGTCAGGCGCGGCACCCGGACCCGCCCGTGCGCCCTTTCCGGAATACCGGACGCGTCGCCGCGACCGGGCTATTCGGCGCGGGCACGATCCGGTGCCGGGAATTGGCCGAATCCATCACCGGGAGACACCACGAAAATCACCGGACCGGGTAGTGCGGAACCCGATCCGCTACGGAATTGTCCGGAAATACCCCCGGCCTGCCCGTCCGAGTGAATTGTCATTCTACTGACAAGTAGTATTCCTGCACACCTTGCGCATGGAATATCCCCCGGCACAGGGTTGAGCCGGGAATATTTGCAGTTCCGCACACACCAAGGGGCGCGCGCCGTGAACTACTACGATCCGAACGAAACCGCCGAACTCTTCCCCGAGGCCACCTGGCACCGTCCGGCCGCCTGCGACACCAACTCGGGAAACTGCGTGGAAGTGGCATTCGGCCGCGACGGGCGGGTGGGCATCCGGGACAGCAAGCTGCCCGGTTCGCCGGTGCTCGTCTTCGACCGGGAAGAGTGGGTGTCCTTCACCGGCGCCGTCCAGCGGGGGCAGTTCGCCTTTTGACGTCTCATCACATTCCGTGCACACCGGATCCACATTCCGCAGCGCACTCCGGTAAACGGGTGAACACCGTCGGGAATTGAATCGCCCAGGCGGCGCTGGCCGCCCGGGTTCACTACCCTGATCGGGTCCTCACCCCGCCCGAAATGGTTGTGGAGCCCAGGTGATCCCTTCTGCACGCCGCCCCCCGCTGTCCGACCGGACCCAGCGCACCCGGCTGGGCATCCGCATCCGCGCCTGCCGCGAGGACCGCGGGATCACCCAGAAACAACTGGCCGCCGAGGTCGGCTGCAGCCAGCCCAAGATCCAGAAGATCGAGGCGGGCAAGACCGGCACCCCACAGCCGGACCTGGAGAACATCATCCGGGCGTTGGGCATCGACCCGGACACCGCCGCGGAACTGCGCCGGCTCAACCATTCCGGCACCCCCGGCCGCCGCCGGACCGACCGGCGCTTCGCCGCCCCCTCGTGGTTCCGGCCGATCCTCTACCAGGAAGCGGACGCCGTGGAGATGCTGAGCTGGACCGGGGAACGCATGCCCGGCCTGCTGCAGAGCGAGGACTACATGCGCGCGCAGTTCCGCTCGCGCGACCGGGACCGGGTGGCCGAACGCGTCGCCGAACGGCTGGGCCGGCAGCAGATCTTCGGCCGCCGTCCGGACGCCCGCTACGTGTTCCTGATCAGCGAGGGCTGTGTGCTGCGCACCCGGAAACACCTCGCCCCGGCCGTCGCCCGGAACCAGTTCGAGCATCTGACCGCATTGCTGCACCAGCACGAGGGCATCGACCTGCGGGTCGTCCCGTTCTCCGCCGCGGCGCACGTCGACACCGATTTCACCATTCTGCGCTTCGACCCCGGCGAGGTACCCGATTTCGCTTACACCGAGGATCCGGACCGGCTCAACGTCACCCGCGCCACCGACGACACCTTCGCCCTCTACGAGGAGTCCTGGGCTGCCCTACTGGCCGTCGCCCTGCCTCGCTCGGATTCCCTGGCCTGGTTCACCGAACTCGCACACCAGTGCCGGACCGAATCGGCGAACACCCCGGCGCCCGAGGTGGCACTCCCCGAACCCCGGTAATGCCGGTACGCACCGCACCCGGGAAATGAATGTGCCGACGACCGATTCCCCGGAGGATTCTTTGCCGGAATCGCTCAAGTGAGCATTACGCGGGCGCGCGCCATTACCTGGGCGGCCCGGTCGGCCGTCGACTCGGTGACCAAGAGTTACCGGCCTTCCTGCTGGCGATCCCCCGATCGCGAGGACGAACCGGCACCCCGGAATCCGTGGCCGCCCGGCGTGCCCAGATAGGCCCCGGCCATCGCGGCGACCTCGTCGGCCCAACTGGGCCAGGTCAGCCCGTCGGGCCAGGTCCGGCAGGTGGCCGCGCGGTGCACGCACGAGCCGGTGATCGTCCGGGCGGCCACCCGGATCGCACGGTCGGGCTCGGCGCGCCGGATCTCGCCCCGGTAGGGCTCAAGCGCGTCCGCGAGTGCGTCCTGGACGGTGACGAGCGTCCGCAGCCCACGCTCGACGGCGTCCGCGCGCTGCCCGCCGAGCAGCTCGGGGAAGACCCGGTCGTGGCCGGCAAACGTGCCCGCCAGTGCGTGCGCGAACGCGCCGAGCACACCGTCCACTCCGGACCCTGCGCCGCGAAGTGCCTCCGCCACACCGGTTTCCAGCCGCGCATTGACCGTTCGTTCCGGTCGCACAAGGAGTCCGTGAAGGGACCCTTCACGGACTCTGAGGCTGTGCAGGGTCCCTTCACGGACCGGACGGATCCGGCCGCTCGAACCCGATGTGCCGACGTTGCTGGAAGTGGAGATCTGGCCGGCTTCCTTCACGCTGGAACCCGGCCAGCGCCTGCGGTTGCAGGTCCGGGCGGACGACGACAATCTCGGCCGGCTCGCGCACGACGATCCGGCCGACCGCAAGCGAGACCGCGCGCCGACCCTCCATTTCGGCGGAACGCACGCCTCCCACCTGTACCCGCCGGTCATCCGGGAGTGACTCAGCTCACATAAGCTGGGTGTCGAATCCGCCCCGCCAGCGCCGTCCCCGCTGTGTCCACAGCCCGCCCGGGAGGAGAAACACCATGCACGCCGAAGAGATCGCCGGGATCCTGAACCGCCCACTCAGCCGGGAGCTGCTCGCCCGCGACCTGACCCGGCTCGCCTACACCGCCGTGGACGGGACCCCGCGCTGCGTGCCGATCGCGTTCACCTGGAACGGCAGCCGGATCGTCCTGTGCACCACCACCAACGCGCCGAAACTGCCTGCCCTGCGGGCGAATCCGGACGTCGCGCTGACCATCGACACCGAGGTGCACCCGCCGCGAATCCTGCTCCTGCGCGGCCGCGCGGAACTCGACGAGGTCGACGGTATTCCCGAGGAATACCTGCAGATGAACGGCACCTACACGATGACCGCCGAACAGCGCACCGAGTGGGAGGCCGAGGTCCGCTCGCTCTACCGCGGCATGGTCCGCATCGTCATCACGCCGACCTGGGCCAAGCTCATCGACTTCGAAACGACCCTGCCGAGCGCCATCGAGGAACTGAACCGCGAGCGCGCCGCGCGGAATGCGTGACTACCCCATTCCGGCATTCCCAACGCCGGATCGCCGCGCTGCTCTGGACATTTTCTCCGGTTCCCCTACCGTCGGAGAATCCCAGTGATCGTCCGGACGAGGAACGGAGTGCGCGAAGTGGATCTCAAGCGAAGGTGGCGGCCGCTGGTGGCGGTGCTGCTGCTCTGCAGCATGTTCACCACCGGGGGAACGGCCGTGGCCGCGCCCGCGAAAACCGCGAACGCCTGTGGGCCGGTGATGTTCGTCCTCCCGGGCTATCAGGACGGCGGCGCGTTCAATCTCCTCAAGCCGGAACTCGCCCCGAATGGCGCAAACCCCGTCCGCATTCCCTTCCCGAACGCGCAGCAGGACATCAATCTCTATGCCGACGTCGACGCCGGCGTGGCGAATCTGCGCACCGCGCTGTACAACCTGTACGTCACGTCGAATTGTGACCTGAACACCAAGGTGTACATCGTCGGATTCAGCCTCGGAGCGCTCGTCGCGGGCACGGTACTGGAGACCGAACCGCCGGGACGCAACATCCAGGGCGTGCTGTTCTCCGACGGCCGGAGGCAGTCCGGCGAGTCCAACTGGCCCGGCGACCCCGGCGGGCTGATCGGCAAACTGCCGGTGCCCGGGCCGGGCGGCGCCGGGCTCCGCCCGCTCGACGGGTTCAAGTACCCGACGCTGACCGTCTGCAACGGCCCGCGTTCGGCGGGCGGCGCGGACGGGATCTGCTTCCTCGGCAGCGTCGCCGACCTCAACGGGTACTTCACCTCGCACCCGTTCTACACCTTCGACGTCGGCGCCGAACTGCGTGCGCACGGCGAGGGGCCGTACCCGAACAACCTGCGCAACCGCGTGATCCCGTAACGAGCCACCCGGACCCGGGCCCCGCGCCACCCGGCGCGGGGCTCTTTCGGGTTTGCCAAGATTCGCAACTGTTGAAATAGTGAGCCCTGACGGAGTGTCCGGAGGGAGCGCGCGGTGAGCAGGCCGCTGTACCAGCTTAAGGCAGAGTTCTTCAAGACCTTGGGCCATCCCGCCCGTATCCGGGTGCTCGAACTGCTGTCCGAGCGGGAACACGCGGTCGCCGAGATGCTCCCGGAGGTCGGCATCGAACCGGCCAACCTGTCCCAGCAGCTGGCCGTGCTGCGCCGCGCCGGGCTGGTCGCCACCCGCAAGGAGGGCGCGAGCGTGATCTACGCACTGACCAGCCCCGATGTCGCCGAACTGCTCGCCGTCGCCCGCCGGATCCTCACCGAGGTGCTGTCCGGCCAGATGGAGCTGCTCGACGATCTGCGCGGCCCGGCCGCCCGGAGTTCCTGACCCCGCACACCCGGCTTTCCCCGCACCGGCAACGCCCCGCGCCCCGCGCGGCGCCGGCAACGACCGGTAGCCGCCCGAGGACTTACTGTGGTCTTACTCGCACAGCACGGCACTTGCGAAATTCTTTAACTGCGCAGATCATGGCCACCATGGTCGAGTCAGGGAGGACAACTGCCGATGCCGGGTGAACGCCAGCCCATCGCCGTGGTCTCGGACGGATCCGCGCTCGTGTCCGGCGCCGACGTCGAGGCGGTGCTGCGGGATTGCGTGGAGGTGATCAGCGGGCTGGCCGGGATCCCCGCCCGCGCGATCGTGCTCGGCAAGGTGGATTCCGCGCAGCTGCTGCGGATCGCCCGCGACCACCCGGCGATCCTGCTGACGCACACCGAGCCCGCGCGAGCCCGTACCGCGCAGCAGGGACTCGGCGCCGAGCACTGCGTGCTGACCGATCAGGACGCGACGGCGATCGCTCTCGCCGCCGCGGTGCGGTCCGTGCTCGCCGGCCGAGGCCGGACACCGGAGGACACCCGGATCCTGGTCGCCGGCGCGCGCATGCTGCCCGCGGTCACCACGCTGCTGATCGCCGGCCGGACCCGGGACCTCGCCCTGTGGAATCTCAGCGACGCCGCGGTGTTCCCGCTCCATCAGGCCGTCTTCGGGGCGGACGTGGTGGTCGACCTGCTCGGTGCGCTGCCGGAGGACACCGGCGATCCGCGCCTGACCGTACTGACCCGGAACCACGTGCACACTGCGTCGGCGGCGGCCGCCGGGATCCTGCGTGCCGCGGCGAAAGCGCCCCGGCCGTCCTTCGACATCGAAGTGCGCCTCGCCGCGACAGCCGCGCTGGCCGACGTGGAACCCGCCGGCCGGCCGCCGATGGCGACCGCCGCACGGGTACTGGCCGACAAGGTGGCCGCGGCCGTGCTCGCGGTCTGCGAACCGGCCACGCTGGTGGCGCCATGACGGGCCGCTTCGCCGCCGAGCTACGACGAGGACTCACCGACGCCCAAGCCGCCACCATGACCGCTATGGCGGCCGGGCATCCGTACGAGGCCTACCTGCACCGGGCTCGGCTGGCCGAACTCCTGGAACTGGCCGAACGGCACGACGTCGACGCCCGTGACCTTCTGCTGCCCGAGGTACGGACAGCCCTGGCCGAGGACCGCGCCGCGCTGGAACAGTAGGCGCGCTGTGATTCCGGTCCTCCGGGGACCGCCGCCAGCAGCCGCCAGGTGTAGTCGTCGCGCGGATCGGCGAGCATCTCTTCGGTGTTCCCGGTTTCGACTGCCTTTCCCTGGTACAGCAACAGAACCCGGTCGGTCATCTGCCGGACGACGGCCAGGTCGTCGGTCCGCGGACCACGACGCGAACGCCACGATAGACCACACGCTCGCCCTGGTGCAGGCGCTGATAGCGGCGGACCGCCCGTTCGACCTGAAGGTCTGGCCGGGCTCCGACCACTACAACGCCTGCACCCCCTACATCCGCAGGGTGATGTGGGACTACTTCGTCGAGCACCTGCTCGGCGAGCGTCCGCCCGCCTGGCCGGTGGACTGAACCACGGACGGACCGGGGTTCAGGACCGGTAGCGGGGATTGGTGGCGTGCCACTCGAAACTCCCGCCCATCCAGGACCGGACGCCGATCAGGAACCGCTGCAATTGCGGGGAGGGCACCGTGAGCAACGCGCGGTGCCCTTCCTCGAATTCGCGCACGATCCGGTTGTGCAGCTCGACGGTCTCTGTCACCGCCTGCTCGACCGAGCACCCCTTGTCCGCGGCGATCTGCAGAACCATGTTGCAGACCGGGTTTTCGTCGGCCGCGTCCTTGGTCACCGAGAAGAGATCGTTGACCAGGACCGAGGCCGTGCCCGCCCGCATCATCGCCTCACGGACCCGCGGGTCGTAGTAGAAGGGGGCGTCCACCTCGTAGCCGCCGACGGCGTCGATGAGCGTCATCGAGGTGTAGAAGCTGTCGTGCTGCCGGGCGGCCAGGTATTCCCATGCCGCGGGGTAATTGCCGGTGTACCGCCACGCCGCGTACGCGTCCCAGCTGACGAACATGGCGAAGGTCGAGTAGCACACCCGCTGCGTCAGCACCGGCGAGCCGTGCCTGCCCAGGTGCTCGATCGCGGCGTGCAGGCCCACCCGGATCGGGTCCGCCCGCAGCGCCTCGGCCAGCGGCTCGGAGAACTCCCCGGCCGGGGCGACCGGATCCATCGCCGCCATGACCAGCGCCAGCCGCGGCGGCAGTTCGGTGGGCGCCGCGCCGAGCGAACTGTCGTCGGCGTAGTAGTCGTCGGCGGCCCACCAGACCGCGTTGAGCTGGGCGGCGATCAGCAGGAGGTCCGGATCGAGGCAGTCGGGATGGGCCAGCATCACCAGCCTGCCGAACCCGGCGTGCGCGATCTGGTCCAGCCCCTTGCCGGTGAACCCGCATTCGGCGGCCCAGATGACCAGCCGCCGGTCGACCTCCTCGGCGAGCGCGTCGTCGACGCGGGCCACCACCGGGATGTAGAGCGGGGGCGCGCTGCCGTCCCCCCACTGGCGGTGGGCGTAGGCCGGATCGTGCCCGGTCGGCGGCGCGAACTGCGCCGCGATCCGGGCCGCGGACGTGCCGAGGCCCAGCGGCCCGGCCGGAAGCCCGGCCGGGACCGCCGGCGCCGGCTGCGAGCAGCCGGCCGCCGTTGCGGACATGGTCATCTCCCGGTTCAGATACGGTCGGCGGCGATCAGCAGGTAGTGGAAGCTGCCTTCGCGGTAGGCGGTCAGGAACGGCCCCTCGATCCCGGTGGCCACCGAGGACTTCTCCCGCAGCTCCCAGTACGGAATGGTGGCCGCGGTCAGGTCGACCACGCTGATCGGCACGAATCCGTTGTCGCCCAAGGCCTTGAAGTAGTCGCCGCGGGCGTGGATGTTGCAGATGTAGTGCTGGTCGATCTGGCTCACCGCACGCGAACGGCCGCCGGTGACGTCGTTGTAGCACCCGGTGATCGTCACGTACCGGCCGCCGGGCGCGAGCTGACGCGCGTGCTCGGCGAACAGCTCGTGCAGATCCACGTACATGGTGCTCTCGTTGTTCCAGATTCCGGCGAACGCGCCGGTCTCGAATCCGGTGTCCAGCATATTCCGCAGGTGATAGCGCACGGAATCGCCGACGCCCAGGTTCTGGGCCTGCGTATTCGCGAATTCCACCTGCTGCTGGGAAATCGAAATCCCGTCCACCTGGCAGCCGAAGCGGCGGTGCGCCATCACGCTGGAGCCGCCGCGGCCGCATCCGGCGTCGAGCAGCCTGCCCTCGGCCGGGATCGGGCCGAGGTGATCGAGCAGCACCTCCGCCTGCGCGGTCTCCAGCCGGTGCATCTCCGCGATGATCGCCTCGTCGCCGGCCTCGAGCACGGCCGGGTCATAGTCGCCGAGCCCGTAATGGTGATGATAAAGACCGTCGACGTCACCCAGCCGGAGGTTGACCGGATCCTTCTCCGCATTCCAGTAATCGGCGACCGATCGCTGATACGCAGTACGGGTGACCGGCAGGTCGACAGACGTCATCTGGTAGCTCCTTATTTCCACGGCACTTGTTGAGCACATCCCCGGGGGGAAGCAGACGGGTGGCCCGGTGCGCCGCCGGGGCGGTGACCGGGCCTCCTTTCGGGACAGACGCTAGCGAGGAATGTTTTCCGCGGACAAGATGCGCCGGGCCGGTTCACTCGCCGGACGAGCAATCCGTTTCCGCGTGGCTCTTCTGGCCTAGACGCACTCCTGCAACGGGTAGGAGCGGGCAAGGTCTTGAACCACGAAAGTGGAGGCTTCTGCCGCGTCCGGATGACGGCATACCACCGTCCGTGGCGTACGGGTCCGTCATTGGACACGACAAGGGGACACGCCCGGGGTTCGCTTCACCTGTTTTCCCTTTCGGCAGCTCAGCGCCCCGGACACGCCCGGCCGCGATTCGGACCGCCTTGATGGTGGCGAGATCCGCGCCCGACTGGTAATGATGCGCACCGGCCCGGGTTTGTCGCGCCGGTCGCCACGTCGAGGTATTCCTCTGTTTCCGCCGCGCGCACAAGTGACCGCTTTCGCGACGGTCACCACGTCCACAGTGGGTAGCCAGACCAGAACGGGAAGGGTTCCCATGTGTCCACTGTGGATCCCCAGGCCGATCCGCGGGATGGGCATGTGGTCACTGCGCACCACCCGGCCCTCCCGCTGAGGCTTCAGTGTTTCCCGTGCTCCGGCGGGGCCTCCCGGACCACCTCGGCGATCAGCGCCGGGTCCTCCAGCAGCGGCGGCGGGGGCGGTGGGGTGTCCGTGCCGGACTGCGGCGCCGGGGCCGGGCCTGCGGGTCGTCACGGCGCCGCGACGAACAGGAACGTCGACCGACCCTCCTCGGCGCAGGCCGCGGCCAGCGCGGTCGGATCGGCGACGTCGATCAGCGGCATGCCCATCCGGGCCAGCCCGACGCGGTGCAGCGGCGCGAACGCGGCCGGATCCAGCGGCGGCTTCGCGTCGCCGATGTCCCCGGCGTCCAAGGCGATCTCGTGCCGATGCATCCAGCGGATCGCGTCCAGGCTCGTGCCCGGGATGCGCCGGTCGCCGCTGTGCGCATAGTCCCAGCCGCCGCGCTCCAACGTCGCCCGCACCCAGCAGGAGGTCAGCTACCTCGACGCCGCCATCGGCGCCCCAGGGCTGTGAAGGGAACCTTCACAGCCTCAGCGTCCAGGGTTCCGGCAAAGTCGGTGTAGAGGTCCGTGAAGGGACCCTTCACGGACTCTGAGTCTGTGAAGGGTCCCTTCACAGACCCGAAACCGGTCCGGCGCACGCCACGAGGTGGTCGCACACACCTCCGCATCGCCCACTGCCGGGTCCCCGACCAACTTTGCCGACACCCTGGCCTTGGAGTCCGTGAAGGTTCCCTTCACAGCCTCTGCGCACCGGATCCCGGCTCAGCCCGGTGAAAGCTCCGCGGCCGAGTCACGGCCCGCAGCGCTGCTGCGCCGCAGGAAGTCCGCGATCACGGCCAGCTCGGCATCGGTGTACCGGGCGCACAGCTCGTCCATCCGGCCGTTCATCCCGGCGAAGACGCCGAACAGCTCGGCGTTGCGCTCGCGCACCGCGCGTACGGTGACCGCGCGGCGGTCGGCGGATTCGGGATCGCGTTCGCGGACGATCCAGCCGCCCTTCTGCAGCCGGTCCAGTACACCGGTCAGGGTGGCGGGGTGCAGGCCGGTGGCCCGCGCCAGTTCGGCCGGGGCGAGCGGGCCGTGCCGGTTGACCAGGTCCAGACAGGTCCAGTCCGCCTCGCGCACCGCCACCCGGCCGCCGAACCGGCGATTGAGCAGGGCCAGCTGAAGATTGAGGTCCCGGAAGGCGTCCTTGACCGTACCGGTCAGCCGACGGCGGCGGCGGGCCGCGGCTCGGTCGGGTACTGGGCTCATCCGGCGCTGCTTTCTCTGCGGATTCCCCAGCGTAGCCGAACCCGGCCCCCGAGCACCTCACCGCGTCGTATGAAAATCAGATCATATGGATTCCATACGACTTGGCGTACAGTCGACGCCATGACCTCAGCCAGTTATCGCCGGATGACCAATACCGTCAACAAAGTGATCGTCGGCTTGCAGCGCAGCGGGATCGCGTTCGGGCCGATGCAGTTGCTCACCGTCGCCGGGCGGCGCACCGGGCAACCCCGCACCTTCCCGATCGCGGTCAACGAACTCGACGGCGGGCGCTACATCTTCCAGGCCTTCCCGAAAGCCGCGTGGGTGGCCAACGCACGCGCCGCGGACACCGTCACCCTGACCCGGGGACGCAGATCCACCACCGCCCGGCTGGTCGAGCTTCCCGTCGAGGACCGCGGTCCGGTGCTGCGCCGGCTGGTGGCCACGAGCCCGGCCAGCGTCGGCAAACGCTTCGTGACCACCGGGCTCGCGGAAGCGGCGACGCCGGACGCGGTGGCCGCGGCAGCGAGCCGGATCGCGGTGTTCCGCGTCGAACCGGCCTGAACCCCGGGCATTCACCGCCTCACCGCCGAACCGCGCCCACTCGCCGCGCAGGACGAGGGCGGCCACGTCGTGTACGTGCGTTCGCTGACCAAGAGCGTCTCCCCCGCGCTCCGCGTCGCCGCCCTGGTCGCCCGTGGCCCGGTGCGGGACCGGCTGCTCGCCGACACCCAGGCCGAATCGATGTACGTCAGCCCGTTCCTGCAGGCGGTCGCGCTCGACGTGGTCACGCAGCCGGCCTGGCGGACCTACCTCCGTCGCCTGCGTCAGCACTTGCGCAACCGGCGGGATCTGCTCCTCACCAGCCTCGCCGGGCACACGCCTTCGGCACACGTCGAATCCGTCCCGGCAGGCGGCCTGAACCTCTGGGCGCGGCTGCCGGACACCACCGATCTGGCGCAGGTGGTCCGCGGCTGCGAAGCGGCGGGCGTGCTCATCGGCCCCGGCGACGACTGTTCCCCGCCGAGCCCACCGGCCGGTTCGTCCGGCTCACCCACGCCGGCCCGAACCCCGAAGCCTTCCCGGATGCGGCGCGCGTGCTCGAAGACGCGATCCGTCAGTCGTCGTAAGGGTCGTCGGCCGCGGAGCGGTAGTCCCAGTCGGAGGCGAGGCTGGGGTCGATGATCGCGAACCGCGTGTCGAGCGGATCCGAGAGCACCGCGACCTTGCCGAGTGTCGACGCGTAGGGGCGGAATCGCAGCCGAGCCCCCGCGGCACGGGCGCGGTGCAGCGTTTCGTCGAAGCCGAGATCCGGGTCGACCGCGAAGTGCGCGATCCAGCGGGGCGGCACGTCGGCCGGGGTGCCGGCGGCCATCCGGACCCGGCCGAGCACCGAATCGCCGCCCGCGGTGTAAACCATGTAGTCGACCGTGTTCCCGTCGCCGAACTGGCGCTGGTGGTAGCCGAACAGCCCGGCGTAGAAACGATCGGCCTGATGCGCCCGATGGGTGACGAACTCCAGCCACACCAGCGCACCGGGCACCCCCGCCGTGAACGCCCAATCCGGCGCGGGTTCGAGCAGGCCCACCGTCGCCCCGCCCGGATCGTCGACCAGCGCCTTCGCCCCGACCCCGGGCACCACGTGCGCCCACGACTCCAGCAACGCCCCGCCCAGACGGTCCACCCTTCCGGCAGCGTCGGACAGCGCACCGGTGGCCAGATACGGCGTCCAGTCCCGGACCACGCCCGGCTGCGGCCGGAACCCGGCGACCGGCTCGTCCCCGAGCATCGCGAGCGCGTACGGCTGACCCGACTGATCCTGGCACCACTGGTACTCCCAGCCCAGCACGTGGTGGTAGAACTCCGCGCTACGGCCGGGATCCCCGGTGGCCAGCTCCACCCAGCACGGACTGCCCGGCACCGGACCGGACTGCTCAGCACGCATCTCGCCACCGGCCGGGTGGCCACGCCTCGGGACTGTCACGGGGGCATCCTAGTGGGCTGGCGGCCGACGATCGCGCGAATTCGCGAAGCCCCGCCGAAACCACGGCTGTGAAGGGACCCTTCACGGTCCGAGAGTCCGTGAAGGGTCCCTTCACAGCCTTTGGCCGGTGCCGGATCAGCCGCGATGCCGATAGAACGGCTCCGTGATCGGCGCGAGCGGCGTGTTGCCCAGGATCAAGTCCGCAGCCTTCTCCGCGGTCATCATCACCGGCGCGTAGATGTTGCCGTTCGGGATGTAGGGCATCACCGACGCGTCGACCACGCGCAGCCCCTCTGTGCCGTGCACCCGCATCGAGCCCGGGTCGACCACGGACATCGCGTCCGAGCCCATTTTCGCCGTGCACGAGGGGTGCAGGGCGGTCTCCGCGTCCTTGGCGACCCAGTCGAGGATCTGCTCGTCGGTGGCCACCTCGGGGCCGGGCGAGATCTCGCCGTCGTTGAACGGGTTCATCGCGGGCTGGTTGAGGATCTTGCGCGCCACCCGCACTGCCTCGACCCATTCGCGGCGGTCGTTCTCGGTGGACAGGTAGTTGAACCGCAGCGCCGGGTGCTTGCGTGGATCGGTCGAGGTGATCTTCACGCTGCCGCGCGTGTCGGCGTACATCGGTCCTACGTGGACCTGGTAGCCGTGCCCGCCCGCAGGTACCGAGCCGTCGTAGCGGATCGCCACCGGCAGGAAGTGGAACATCAGGTTCGGGTACGCGACCTCATCGTTGCTGCGGACGAAACCGCCGCCCTCGAAGTGGTTCGTGGCCGCCGGACCGGAACGCAGGAACAGCCACTGCGCGCCGATCTGCGGGCGCTTCCACTTCGCCAGCGAAGGCTGCATCGACACCGGCTGCTTGCACGCGTACTGGATGTAGACCTCCAGGTGGTCCTGCAGGTTCTCCCCCACACCCGGCAGATCGTGCACCACGTCCACACCGAGCCGCTCCAGTTCGGCGGCGTTGCCGATGCCGGACAGCTGCAGCAGCTGCGGCGTGTTGATCGCGCCGCCGCACAGGATGATCTCCTTGCCGTACACCTCACTGGGCGCCGACCGGCCCTGCGCGTACTCCACGCCGATCGCCCGCTTGCCCTCGAACAGGATCTGCGAAACGAACGCATGCGTCTTGACCGTCAGATTCGGCCGGTGCATCACCGGATGCAGGTAGGCACGGGCCGCGGACAGCCGCCGTCCTTTTCGGACATTGCGGTCGAACGCCGCGAAGCCCTCCTGCCGGTAGCCGTTGACGTCGTCGGTACGCGGGTAGCCCGCCTGCTCGGCGGCGTTGAAGAACGCCTGGAACAACGGGTTCGTCGCCGGGCCGCGCTCCAGCTCCAGCGGGCCGCTGTGGCCGCGCCACTTGCCGTCCGGGGCGTCGGCGAGGCAGTTCTCCATCCGCCGGAAGTAGGGCAGGCAGTGCGCGTAGTCCCATGTGGACATTCCGTCGTCACCGGCCCAGCGCTCGTAGTCCATCGGGTTGCCGCGCTGGAAGATCATCCCGTTGATGCTGCTGGACCCGCCGAGCACCTTGCCCCGCGCGTGATAGACGCGGCGGCGGTGCATGTGCGGCTCCGGCTCGCTGCGGTAACCCCAGTCGTAGAACCTGCTGCCGATCGGGAAGGTCAGCGCGGCGGGCATGTGGATGAACACGTCCCACTTGGCGTCGCTGCGGCCCGCCTCCAGCACGAGCACCTTGTTCCGCGGATCCGCGGACAGCCGGTTGGCCAGCGCGCACCCCGCCGAACCCCCGCCGACGATGACGAAATCGTAATTCTCGTTGCTCACGAGCGTTTCTCCTCGGTGGTCTTCGCGGACGGGGTCAGCCGGCGAACCAGCGCTGCGGCGCCGGGTCGATGTTGTGGTAGATGTGCTTGCTTTCCCGGTATTCGTCCAAACCGGACGGTCCCAGCTCACGGCCGACCCCGGACTTGCCGAACCCGCCCCATTCCGCCTGCGGCAGGTACGGGTGGTAGTCGTTGATCCACACGGTGCCGTGCCGCAATGCCCCGGCCACCCGCTGCGCCCGGCCCGCGTCGGCCGTCCAAACCGCGCCGGCGAGGCCGTACTCGGTGTCGTTGGCGAGTTCGATCGCCTCTGCCTCGGTGCGGAAGGTCTCCACCGTCACCACCGGGCCGAACACCTCCTCGCGGACCACTGCCATGTCCCGGGTGCAACGGTCGAACACCGTGGGCCGCAAGAAGAATCCCTTGCTCAGCTCCGGTTCCGGCGGCCGTCCTCCGCCGGCCCGCAGCACCGCACCGTCCTCAAGCGCACCGGCGATGTAACGCTCCACCTTCGCCCGATGCGGCTCGGACACCAGCGGCCCGCACTCGGTGTCCGGGTCGAGCCCGCTGCCGAGCCGGACTCGGTCCGCGCGCGCGGCAAGCTCGGTGACGAACCGGTCGTGCAGGCCCTCCTGCACGATCAGCCGGGCGCCCGCGGAACAGACCTGTCCGGAGTGGACGAACGCGGCGGCCAGCGCGTAGTCCACCGCCGTGGCGAAGTCCGCGTCCTCGAAGACCACGTTCGGGTTCTTGCCGCCGAGTTCCAGCGCGACCCGCCGCACCCCGCGCGCGGCCGCGGCCATGATCTTCTCGCCGGTGGCGAACCCGCCGGTGAACGAGATCAGATCCACCCCCGGGTGCCCAGTCAGCATCGCGCCGACGTCACCGGGGCCGAGCACCAGGTTCACCACCCCGGCCGGGACCCCGGCCTCTTCCAGCAGCCGCATCAGCCGAATGGTGGACAGCGGGGTGACCTCGCTCGGCTTGAGCACCATGGTGTTGCCCGCGGCCAGCGCCGGCGCGATCTTCCAGCAGATCTGCAGCAGCGGGTAGTTCCACGGCGCGATCAGCGCGCAGACGCCGACCGGCTCGTGCACGATCCGGCTCACCGCGGAGGCACTGCCGGTGTCCACCACCCGGCCCGCGTCCGCCGCGATCGCCGCCGCGTAGTAGCGGAAGACCGCCACCACGTCGTCCACGTCGATGCCGCCCTCGGTCAGCGTCTTGCCGGTGTCGAGGCTTTCCACCCTGGCCAGCTCGTCCCGGTCGCGCTGCAGCAGGTCCGCGATCCGGTGCAGCAGCGCGGCGCGGTCACCGGCGCCGGTGGCCCGCCAGCCGGGGTCGCCGAACGCCCGCCGCGCGGCAGTGACGGCGGCATCCACGTCGTCCTGCCCGGCGAGCGCCACATGCTGCAGCACGGAGGCGTCGAAGGGGTTGAGCACTTCGGTGCTGCCGCGGCTGCCCGCGCTCCACACCCCGTCGAGGAAAAGGTCGGTCATCGGCTCCACCAGCTGGTTCGTCGCGCAGCACAGGCCCGGCGACAGTAGGCCCGAAACAGTAAGTACGTTTGTACATTAAAGTATGTACAGCTGTCCACGCGGGCCCGGTAGGATCACGCCCGGCAGAAAGGAACCCCCGCGATGACCTCCGGCACTTCCCGGGCCCGGCGCGGCCCGAACGACCCGGACCGGCGCGCACGCATCGCCCGGGCGGCGATCGAGGTGGTCGGCGAGCGCGGGATCGACGGCCTGACGCACCGCGCCGTGGCCGCCACCGCCGGCGTCCCGCTCGGCTCGACGACCTACCACTTCTCGACCCTGGACGATCTGCTGGCAGTGGCACTGGAACAGGCCGCCGCGGCCAACGTCGAACGCCTCCAAACCTGGGCCGCGTCCCTCTCTCCGGACGAGGATTTCGCGGTGGCGCTGGCGAACCTGGTGATGAGCTACCTTCGCGACGAGCAAAGCAGCACCGTGGTCGAGTACGACCTCTACGTGGCCGCCCTGCACCGCCCACGCCTCCGCCCGGCGAGCGCGGCGTGGGACGAGGCGCTGGTGGACCTCTTCGGCTCCTGGACCGACCCGCTCACCGGGCGGATGCTGGCCGGGCTTTTCTGCGGGCTGCTGATCCAGACCGCACTCGCCGACCCCGCACCGTCGGCCGACGAAGTCGAGGCGTTGTTCCGGCGCGCCGTCCACGGCCCCGCCCGGGTCCGAAAGCTGTGAAGGGAACGTTCACGGACGCAGAGTCCAGGGTGTCGGCAAAGTCGGTGTGGAGGTCCGTGAAGGGTCCCTTCACAGACTCAGAGTCCGTGAAGGGTCCCTTCACAGACTCCCGCGCCTCGGGGACCCGCGGCCCGGGATCCGGCGGCGCGGGAAGTCGTGGGCGCACCCGTAGTTCGACCCGCTGATATATCAGTCGTAACTCACCTGTATCCACTACGCGGAGAAGTGGCACCGCCGTTGGTTTTCAGTGCGCTAGAATGATCGGGTGACCAAGGCACCCGTCGCCGATCCGGACTCGCGGCCGCGCTCGCTGGCCGACCGCGCCTACCGGGAGATCCAGGACCAGCTGATCATGCTCGACATCCCGCCGATGGCGCCGATCGAGGACAGTGCGCTGTCCGAGCAGATCGGCATCGGCCGCACGCCGGTGCGCGAAGCGTTGAAGCGGCTGGAGCTGGACCGGCTGGTGATCTCGTATCCGCGGCGCGGCACGTTCGCCACCGCGGTGGACATCACCGATCTCGCTTATATCTCCGAAATCCGCGTCCAGCTTGAACCAATCGCCGCGCGCCGGGCCGCGGTCAGTGCCACCGGGCAGGTCCGGCTCGACCTGGCCACCCTCGCCGACCGGATCGAGGACGGCGACGTGCGCGCGATGGGCCGCCGCGAGCTGATGGAATGGGACCTGCAGGTGCACCGCGCGATGTACCGGGCGTCGGGCAACCCGCATCTGGAGGACAGCCTGGTCCGCTACCACAACCTCGCGACCCGGATCTTCTGCCTGTTCCTGGAGCGGATGGTGCATTTCGACCGCCACATCGGCGAGCACGTCGGCCTGCTCCGCGCGATCGCGGACGGGGAGGCCGAGGAATCCGCGCGGCTGGCGCTGGCACACGTGACCGGATTCGAGAAGGCGGTCCGGGCGATCATCTGACACCCCACCACCGACGCCCCCTCCGCCCCAGCCGCGCCCCAGGCTGTGAAGGGACCCTTCACAGCCTCAGCGTCCGTGAAGGGTCCCTTCACAGCTTTAGCACCACAAACCCAAGCTCAGCCCGCGGCCCGATACTCCTGGGCCGCATCGAGAACCCACTCGACGAAGTACCCCGCGAAAGACGGCCGTACGAACACCCGCAGGTCCTCATCACCCAGCGCGAGCAACAGCACACCGGTCCGCCCGACAGTGGTCTGCGCGGCCGAACCCGCCGGGAAGGCCGACGGCCGCAGGTCCAGTGCGCAGCCGAAGGTCAGCAGATCCCGGGCAAGCGGGCCGCGCAGCCGCAGCGTGGTTCGCTGCGCGGAGACGTCGACCGCGGCGCCGTCGTAGGCGGACACGATCCAGCGCAGTTCGCTTTCCAGCTCGTCGGGCCTGCCGTCCTCGGCGGTGACCAGCCATTCGTCAGGACTCAGCCATATGAGCTGACCATCTGATGTATGTGTCCAGGTGTTCGGAGTCAAGGGCAGCGCCGTGCCGAGCGCCCGGCCGAGCGCGTCCCCGCCCGGGCCGGGTGCTTCGAGCCGGACGTCCACGGCGGCCGCGGGAGGTTCCGGCGTGACCGTCAGGCCGAGCCCGGCGCGGGACAGCTCGTCCAGCGCCGCCGCCCAGGCCGACAGGGGATGTGCCGGGTACAGGACTTCAGCCATCGCGGCGGGCTCCTTCCGGGTCCACGAGCACGGTCGCGCCGATCTCCGCCTCGACCAGCACGCCGTCCACCGGGACGTGCACGAGGTCGCCGACGCGGGCGTGACCGTTCTTCACCAGCGCGAGCGCGAACGGCCGGGCGAGCGCGGCGCTGTGATAGCTGGAAGTGACGTGCCCGAGCATCGGCACCGGCGGCGCGGGCAGCCGGCCGTCGTCGCAGCGCTCGACGATCTGCGAGCCTTCGGGCAGCCGCGTGCGCCGGTCGGTCGGCAGCAGGGAGACGAACTGCTTGCGCAGCGGATTCCGGTTCTCCGCCCGGGAGAACGACCTCTTGCCGAGGAAGTCTTCCTTCTTCTTCGACACCACCCAGCTCATCCCGAGATCCTGCGGGGTGACCGTGCCATCGGTGTCCTGCCCGATGATCGGGTAGCCCTTCTCCGCACGCAGCACGTGCATCGCCTCCGTACCGTACGGCGTGATGCCGTATGGCTCCCCCGCAGCCATCAGCCGCTCCCACAACGCCGGCGCGTACCAGCCGCTCACATTGACTTCCCACGCCAGCTCGCCGGAGAAGGAGATGCGCGCGAGCCGCACCTGGACGCCGTCGAGCGTGGTGTCCCGCCAGGACATGAGGGGGAACTCCTCCTTCGACACGTCCACATCGGGAAACACCGTGCCGATGACGTCCCGCGCGCGCGGGCCGACGACCGGGAAGACCGCCCACTGCTCGGTCACCGACGCGAGGTACACGCGCAGGTCCGGCCATTCGGTCTGCAGCCAGTCCTCCATCCAATCGAGCACGTGGGCCGCGTTGCCGGTCGTGGTGGTGACGAGGAACCGGTTCTCCGCCAGGCGCAGCACAGTGCCGTCGTCGAACACCATGCCGTCGTTGTGGCACATCACGCCGTACCGCACCCGGCCGACCTTCAGCGTGCTCATCATGTTCGTGTACATGCGGTCTAGGAACACGCCCGAGTCAGGACCCTGTACGTCGATCTTGCCGAGCGTCGAACCATCGAGGATGCCGACACCGTCACGTACGGCCGCGCACTCGCGTAGGACCGCGGCGTCCATGTCTTCGCCGGGAAGCGGGTAGTAGCGAGCGCGCTTCCACTGCCCCACGTCCTCGAACACCGCGCCCCGCGCGACGTGCCAGGCGTGCAGCGCTGTAACCCGCACCGGGTCGTACAGCGCGCCGCGCTCACGACCAGCTAAGGCCGCGAAGGCGACCGGGGTGTACGGCGGGCGGAAAGTCGTCGTACCCAGCTCGGCGATGTCGGTACCGAGCAGCTCCGCCGTTATGCCCGACGCGAGCACGCCGGAGGTCTTGCCCTGGTCGTGCGCGGTGCCAATGGTCGTGTAGCGCTTGACGTGCTCCACCGACCGCATACCGGCCCCGACAGCACGCGCCAGCTCTGCGACGGTGGCGTCGCGCTGAATGTCCACGAACTGCTGCGTCTGGTCCCCTTCGGTCCGCCACAGCACCTTCGTCGGCGTACGCGCTGGTTCCGACGCTGCTGCCGGGGCTTCGTCTCCCGCGCCGTCACGCAGGACGTCGGCGAGGTCGAAAGTACCGTCAGCAGCGCCGATCACGGTGATTCCGGGAAGCGTCCCAGAAGGCCGGAACGAACCGAGCGCGGGATCATAGCGGAGCGCGCCCTTGATGTGGCTGAACAAATGCGCTGCGGGGTTCCAGCCGCCGGAGACGAGCAACAGATCCGCGGGGATCCGGAGATCACCGTCCGGAGTGCGCGCGAGCACCTCGGCAATCCGTTCAGCGCCTTCGGTGCCGGTGACGACCGTGGAAGGACGTACGGTGATCCCCTTGGCGACGCAGCTGGCTTCCCGTTCCTGCGGAGTACGGTCACGCGCATCGAGCACGGTCACTGCGGCCCCAGCGTCCGCGAGGTCGCAGGCGGCGACGTACGCGGCGTCGTCGGTGGTGAAGACCACCACCTCACGCCCGGCGAGCACGCCGTATCGGTGCAGGAAGTCCCGGGCGGCCGAAGCGAGCATGATGCCCGGACGGTCGTTGTCGTTGAACACCACCGGCCGCTCGATCGCCCCGGTCGCGAGAACCACCTTCAGCGCGCGGATCCGGTGTACGCGCTGACGTGTGCGTTGTGCGGGTGCTGCGGTGCCCAGGTGGTCCGTACGGCGCTCGAGCGCGAGTACGAAGCCATCGTCATAGTGGCCGAACGCTGTGGTCCGCGGCAGGTACTGCACCTGCGGATTCGCCACCAACTCGGCGACGACGTCCGCGATGAACTCGCGCGACGGCCGTCCGTCGATGACCTCCGTGCCGGTGAGCGTGCCCCCGGGCTCGACGCGGTCGTCGAGAAGCACCACGCTCTCCCCCGCGCGCGCCGCACCGCGGGCCGCGAGCAGACCCGCCGGGCCTGCACCAACCACGAGCGTGTCGGTATGCACGTGCTTCCGGTCGTACCGCGCAGGGTCGGGGGCGTCGGCCAGCCGGCCATGACCGTCCACTCCGGACGCAACCAGGCCATCGGTCAGATCGACCACGGAGGCCTGCAGCATCGGCTCAGGGAAAGGCTTTTCGATCTGCACCAGCCCGGTCGGGTCTTCGGTCCAGGCCGCCCCGATACCGCGTGGGCGGCCCAGCTTCACGCTGGTGCCGACCAAGTGCACACCGTTCGCCAACAATGCGGACGCCAAGGTGTCACCAGGATGACCAGTGTAGGTGCAGCCGTCGAAAGTGAACGTGAGCGTCCGGTCCCGGTCAACTCGACCGTACCCCGCGACGCGGCTCATGCCGACACCTCCTCGTCGCGGCGCAGGACGGCTGGTTCGGGGTCGCTGGGGCGGAAGGTCGCCAGGAACTCGTACGTGCGGGTATCGCGCACCGCGTTGAACCACTTGCGGCAACCGGCCGCGTGACTCCAGCGCTCGGTGAACGGCCCCTTCGGGTTGTCACGGTAGAACACGAACTCCGCCCATTCCCGATCCGACAGCTCGGCCGGCTTTTCCGGGTACGCGACGCTGGCTTGGCCGCCGTAGTGGAACTCGACCTCTTCGCGGGGGCCGCACCACGGACAATCGATCAGCTGCATGGTTGTCCTCGCTGGGGTCAGTGGGCGACACCGGCCGCGCCGTGCTCGTCCACAAGCGCGCCGGTCTCGAAGCGGTCAAGGGCGAATGGAGCGACGTACGGGTGGGTCGTGCCGTGCGCGATGGTGTGCGCGTAGCACCAGCCGATGCCGGGCGTGGCCTTGAACCCGCCTGTGCCCCAACCCGAGTTGAGGAACACGTTCTCGTACGGCGTGTGCCCGACGATCGGACTCGCGTCGGGCGTGACGTCCACGATCCCGGCCCAGGACCGCAGAAGGTGCGCGCGAGCGAACACCGGAAACAGCTCGACTGCGGCGGCCATCTGCCGCTCAATGATGTGGAAGGCGCCACGCTGACCGTAACCGTTGTACGTGTCGATACCCGCGCCCATCACCAGCTCGCCCTTGTGCGCCTGCGACACGTACACGTGCACAGCGTTCGACATGACGATTGTCGGATGTACCGGCTGCAACAGCTCGGACACCAGCGCCTGCAACGGATGCGACTGCAGCGGCGTACGCACGCCCAGCATCTCCAACAGCACCGACGTGTGCCCCGCGGCGCACAACGCGACCGTACCCGCGCCGATGTCGCCACGGCTCGTGCGTACGCCGGTCACCCGGTCACCGTCCACAGTGAACCCGGTGACCTCGCAGTCCTGGATCAGGTCGATGCCCGCCTCGTCGGCGCGGCGCGCGAACCCCCAGGCCACGTAGTCGTGCTTCGCGATCCCCGCGCGCGGCTGGTAGGTCGCGCCCTGCACCGGGTAGCGGATGTCGTCGGAGATGTTGAGGATCGGGCAGATTTCCTTGACCTGCTCGGGCGTCACCCACTCGGCGTCGATCCCGTTGAGCTTGTTGGCCTCCGCCCGGCGGACCGAGTCCCGCACCTCCTGTTCGGTGTGTGCCAGGCTGAGCACGCCGCGCTGGGAGAACAGGATCGGGTAGCCGAGGTCCTCCTCCAGCCCTTCCCACAGCTTCAGCGAATGCTCGTAGATCGCCGCCGATTCGTCCCACAGGTAGTTCGAGCGGATCAGCGTGGTGTTACGCGCCATGTTGCCGCCCGCGAGCCAGCCCTTCTCCAGCACCGCCACGTTCGTGATGCCGTGGTTCTTCGCGAGGTAGTGCGCGGTGGCCAGGCCGTGCCCGCCGCCGCCGACGATCACCACGTCGTAGGTCTTCTTCGGTTCGGGGTTGCGCCACAGGAAGTCCGGGTGGTCCGGCAGCTGCGTGGTCATCCGGCCACCCCCGGGTAGAGTGGGTGCCGCTGGGCCAGCACCGCGACGCGCGCGGCGAGTTTGTCCAGCTCGCCCTCGTCCGCGGACGGGCGCAGCGCCAGCGCGATCACGTCGGCGACCTCCTCGAAATCCTCCGCGGTGAACCCGCGCGCGGCCAGCGCCGGCGTGCCGATCCGGATGCCGGAGGGCACCATCGGCGGCCGCGGATCGAACGGAACGGCATTGCGGTTGACCGTGATTCCCACCCGGTGCAACCGATCCTCGGCCTGCTTACCATCCAAAGTAGACTCCCGTAGATCGACGAGCACCAGGTGCACGTCGGTGCCGCCGGAGACCAGCCCGACTTGTTCTTCCCGCAGCAGCCGGTCGGCGAGGATCTGAGCGCCGGCCAGGGTGCGCTCTTGGCGCTCGCGGAACTCCGGCTCGCCGGCGAGCTTGAACGCCACCGCTTTGGCCGCGATCACGTGTTCCAGCGGCCCGCCCTGCAGCCCCGGGAAGACCGCCGAGTTCAGCTTCTTGCCCAGCTCCGCCCGCGCGAGCACGACCCCGCCACGCGGCCCGCCGAGAGTCTTGTGCGTGGTGGAGGTGACCACATCCGCGTACGGCACCGGGGATTCGTGCAGACCCGCCGCGACGAGACCGGCAAAGTGCGCCATGTCCACCATCAGGAAGGCCCCGACCTCGTCCGCGATCCGCCGGAAGTGCCCGAAGTCCAGCTGCCGCGGATACGCCGACCACCCCGCGATGATCAGCTTCGGCCGGTGCTCCCACGCGAGCCGCTCGACCTCGGCCATGTCGATCAGGTGGTCGCTTTCCCTTACGTGGTAAGCCACCGGCGTGAAATACCGGCCGGAGAAGGTCCGCCGCATCCCGTGCGTCAGGTGCCCGCCGTGCGCCAGATCCAGCCCGCGGAAGGCGTCCCCCGGCTCCAGCAACGCAGCCAGCGCCGCCGCGTTCGCCTGCGCCCCCGAATGAGGCTGAACGTTCGCATACTCCGCCCCGAACAACGCCTTCGCCCGCTCGATCGCCAGCCGCTCGGCCTCGTCGACGTGCGCGCAGCCGCCGTAATATCGGCGACCCGGATACCCCTCGGCATACTTGTTGGTCAGCACCGATCCCTGCGCCTGCAACACACTCAGCGGCGCGAAGTTCTCACTCGCGATCATCTCCAGCGTCCCGCGCTGCCGAGCCAGCTCCCGCCCGAGCACCGCGTGCACCTCCGGATCCGCGACCGCCAGCGGCACCCCGAGCCCCGCCCCCGGCCCCGGCCCCGCGACGGCGAGGTCCGGGCGGTCCGGGCGGCCAACCGGTGCGGACATGAGGCCCCACCTTTCGTATACCGTGCTTCGCCGGACTGATATATCAGTTGGATTCGAGGCTAGAGGGTGGGTGCGGCGGAGTCAACCAGGGTGGGGAGGTCTGGTTCTGGGGCAACCGGGCGAGCGAGCGGCTCGGGACCACCTCACGGGCTGGGTTCTGGTCGAAGATGCCGGACACAGCCCAGACCGGCCCCGCGACCGCCCGATTCGACGAGAGCCCGACAGGCAAATCCGTGCGCAGCAAAAGTTCAAACTTTCACTGGGTTCAGGCAGACCACTTGCCGCCGAGGCGAACTAGCCGCTACCCTCCTCGACGAGGATTCTCCACACCCGCGGAGGTCAACCGTTCCATTGGGTACAGCAGACGTCTTCCCTGCCCAGCAGGGAGCTTGAACCGCCTGAAAGAAGAGTGGCGAAGTCGCTCGCATATAAAGCGAGCGACCCCCGTTGCAGCGGGGGCCGCTCTTCTTCCCGACCTCACGAGGAGAGGAAGTACACCTATGGTAACGAGCCCCGCCAACCCTCCGCAGCAGGACCACCCACCGGCGTTCATGTCCGCCCGAACGCTGCTCATTGCGATCTCCGCCGCCGTGATCAGCGCGGTTCCGTCCATAGGGGTCGCGGTACTCGCATGGGTGGCCGCATCCGCTGCGCTGTCACCAATGAAGGCGATGGCCACCGCGGTCACCACGGGCGTGGGCGCCTTCGTCCTGCTGGTCATGATGACCGGTCAGTTCCTTCACCGACTGACCGAGTGATCAGTTCGCGCCCGGCCACCCGGCCGGGCGCCTTCAGCAATCACACTATGAGTGGGACATGTAGCGACTTTTTGGTCTGATGCGGTTCTTTCCAGCAAGTCCGATGGTGTCATCTCAACTTCGAAGGGGGTGTTGGTCGACGTGGTGGATCCCCGTGTCGTGTGGGCGAAGTCTGTGCTGTGTGAGCATGGCCGGGTCACGCACTGGCTGCCGCTGCGCCAGCATCTGGATGACTCCGGCGCGGTCGCTGCCCGCCTGGTGGACGAGTGGCTGTCGAAACAGGTCATCAGCAGGTTGGCACGCGAAGTCCCGGGCGGACACGAGGGGGTTCGGGCGCTCGTGGTGTGGCTGGCGCGAATTCACGACGTCGGCAAAGCCAGCCCGGCGTTTGCTGTTCAAGTGCCGGTTTTGGCGGATCGGATGCGGCACGCGGATATCGTCGCGGCACCGGGATTGCTGACGCATCCTCAACGGAGCCGGGTGCGACACGAGTTGGTGGGGCATCTGGTGGTCCGCGATCACGTGCTCGCGGTCTGCGGTCCGGAAAGCCGGGTGATCGCGGAGCAGTTGGGTAGCGTGGTGGGCAGTCATCACGGAGTTCCGCCGGAGTTGACGGTGCTGCGCTCGGTCGCGGAGTATCCCGAACTCGTCGGTGACGGGGCATGGGAGCAAGCGTGGCAGTTCTTTCTCGATCGCGCGGCCGGGGACATCAATTTGGCTGCCTACAGCGAAAAGCGGTTGAGCCGGCCAGTGTTGTCGTTGCTGACCGCCGTGGTGATCATCGCGGACTGGATCGCGTCGAACTCCGATCTGTTTCCGTTGCTGGAGGCGCACGAGGATCCGGTTGAAATGGATTTGACCGCGCGCGCGGAGCTGGGCTGGAAGCTGCTGAATCTCCCGCACCGGTGGTCGGCGCTACCGGTTGGGTCCGATGTGGACGGTTCATTCCGGGCACGATTCCGACCCGAGGCGGCCGGGGCACGGCCGGTGCAGCAGGCCGCGGTCGAGATCGCGGCAGGGCTCGAACGGCCGGGGCTGGTGATCATCGAGGCGCCGATGGGGGTAGGAAAGACAGAGGCGGCGTTGCTGGCGGCGGAGGAACTGGCGGCGAAGTACGGCGCGGACGGGGTGTTCGTCGCATTGCCGACGCAGGCGACGACCGATGCGATGTTCTCGCGGGTACGACGGTGGCTCGATGCGCTGCCGGGTCGTGACGGTGCGGTAAGTGTGACGCTCGCGCACGGGAAAGCATCGTTGAACGACGAGTTCGACGGGCTGGTCCGCCAGGGGTGGTTCGCGGCGACAAGTCGCGGCGATGAGACGCCGATTGTCGCGCATCAATGGTTGCGAGGGCGGAAGAAAGGCGTACTTGCGTCGTTCGTGGTGGGCACGATCGACCAGATTCTCTTCGCGGGCTTGAAGAGCCGGCACCTGATGCTGCGCCATCTCGCATTGGCGGGCAAGGTCGTGGTGATCGACGAGGTTCACGCTTACGACGTCTATATGTCGCAGTATTTGCAACGAGTGCTGCACTGGCTTGGCGCGTACGGGGTGCCGATAGTGCTGCTGTCGGCGACGCTGCCTGCGCAGCGCCGCGCCGAACTTATGGCCGCCTACGAACATCGTGCGGTGCCAGTGGAGCCGGAGCTGGGATATCCGGTGATCGTCGCCTCCGGGACGCGGCCGCGGGTGCTGCCGCTGCCCAAGCCGGACACGCGCGTACAACTGGACCGTCTCGACGACGATCTGGACACGCTGGTGCGGTTCTTGCGGCAACACCTGGCGGACGGCGGCTGCGCGGTCGTGGTGCGCAACACCGTCGGGCGTGTGCAGGAGACCGCGGCGCGGCTGGAGGCGGAGTTCGGCCGAGACCAGGTGACGGTGAACCATTCGCGGTTCCTGGCCTGTGACAGAGCACGAATCGACCGGGACCTGCTGCGACGTTTCGGGCCGGGCGGTGAGCGGCCCGTGCGGCACATCGTGGTGGCCTCGCAGGTGGTGGAGCAGTCTCTCGACGTGGACTTCGACCTGATGGTCACCGATCTGGCCCCGGTGGACCTGGTGTTGCAGCGGGTTGGGCGACTGCACCGCCATGACCGGTCCCGGCCCACGCGCGTCACATCGCCGCGGTGCGCGGTCGTCGGTGTAGAGGATTGGACGGGCACGCCGGTGCGGGCGGTAGCGGGGTCGCGGCGGGTCTACGGCGAGCATCTGCTGTTGCGTTCGGCGGCCCTGCTGAGCGAACAGGACACCATGACGGTACCGGCTGATATAGCTCCGCTGGTGCAGCGAGCCTACGGTCCGGATCCGCTCGGACCTGATGCGTGGCAGCCGGCCATGGAACAAGCCGCGGCTGAGGCACAAACGCGTGCCCAGCGACGGGTGGAGGCAGCGCGGGCGTTCCTGCTCGACGAAGTCGGCTCGACCCGGCATTCACTAGTCGGCTGGGTGCGCGCGGGAGTCGGAGACACCGACGACGATCCCCGCGGTGTGGCGCAGGTTCGCGACGGCGCCGAGTCCCTGGAAGTTCTTGTCGTGCAAAGCGACGGCGCAGGCGGACTGTCCACTCCGGACTGGATCGAGCGTGGCGCCGGGCAGCCGTTGCCGGTGGACCTGCCGATCGAGGCTGCGCAGGCCAAAGTGGTCGCCGCCTGCGCGCTGCGGTTGCCGATAGGGATGAGTCACCCCGGGGTCGATCTTGACGTCATCACCGCACTGGAGGCCAACCACTTCCCCGGTTTCGAGGCGTCGCCACTGTTACGTGGGCAGCTCGTGCTGGTCCTTGACCCGGACGGCAGTGCGATCGTGAAACACGGAAAGGCGGATTTCCGGGTGGTCTACAGCCCGAGTGAAGGACTGATCCATGAACGTCGCTGAACCCGTTTCGTTCGACTTGACCGACCAGCCGTGGCTGCCAGCCCGGACACTGGCCGGCGAGCAGATCGAACTGTCGCTTGTGGACGTCCTGGTCCAAGCCCACACGTTGTCCGGGTTGACGTGCGAGGTCGGGACACAGATGTTCGCGCTAACGCGGCTGCTGCTGGCGGTGCTGCACGGCGCGGTCGACGGCCCGCGCGACGTGGACCACTGGGAGCGGCTCTGGTCCCAGGAAACGCTTCCCGCCGACGCCATAAAGTCCTATCTGGCCAAGTGTCGCGACCGGTTCGACCTGTTCCATCCGCAGACGCCGTTCCTTCAGGTGGCGGGACTGCGCACAGCCAAGGGCGAGGTATCGGAGTTGAACAAGCTCATCGCCGACGTGCCCAACGGCCACCCGTTCTTCACCACCCGCATCGGCGGTCCGCTGCGGCTGTCCTACGCCGAGGCGGCGCGGTGGCTGGTGCACTGTCACGCGTTCGACCCCTCTGGCATCAAGTCCGGCGCCGAGGGCGACCCACGGGTCAAGGGAGGCAAGGGATATCCGATCGGCACAGGCTGGTCGGGCAACCTCGGTGGAGTGTTGCCCGAAGGCCGGACCCTGCGCGAAACCTTGCTGCTGAACCTCATCGCCGCCGAATCCGTCGCCCTGCGCCGCGACCCCGCCATCGACCTGCCGGTATGGGAACGAAAACCTGCGGGCGTGACCGAGGAGCAGGAAGGTGGGCGCGCACCGGCAGGCCCGGTGGACCTGTACACATGGCAATCACGGCGGATCCGGCTCGTACGCGAAGATGGCGCGGTGACCGCGGTGCTGATCTGCAACGGCGAGCGGTCCACCCCACAGAACAAGAATCTCGTCGAGCCGCACACCGCATGGCGCCGCAGCCAGGCCCAGGAGAAAAAGCTGCGCCAGCCGCTGGTGTACATGCCGCGCGAGCATCTGCCCGAGCGAGCGGTGTGGCGTGGGCTGCAGTCGTTGCTGCCCGGCGCGGAAACGGGGCAAGGCAGCGAAGCCGCGGCGTTTCTGTCCCCAGGTGTGCTGGAGTGGGTCGCCGAGGTCGCCGACATCGTCGGCCCCGACCAGCCGCTGCGGCTGCACACCGTCGGCATGACCTACGGGGCACAGAGTTCCACCACCTCCGACATCCTCGACGATCACATCGAGCTGCGGTCGATCCTGATCAGCCGTGGCGCCCGGGCTTTGGTACAGACCGCACTCGACAGTGTCGCCGCAGCGGAGAACGGCGCACTGGCCGTGAGCCGGCTGGCGTCGAACCTCGCCGCGGCGACCGGTGCCGGGAAGGACGATCGGGACGGGCCGCGCGAGCGAGCGAGCGAACGCTGTTACGCCGCACTCGACATCGAGTTCCGGGCCTGGCTGCGCGGCTTGAGGGCCGACACCGACCCGATCGAGGCTGCCAGGGCGTGGCATACCACCGCCAACCGGTCAATCCGGGCGCTCGGTGCCGAACTACTGGAGCAGGCGCCGATGACCGCGTGGTCGGGCCGGATCGTCAACGGGCACCTCCTGACCTCTGCGCACGCCGACCGGTACTTCCGGAAGGCAGTGAGAGACGCGTTCCCCTTCGCCTACAACGACGACTCCGAGGCGGCATCGTGACCCAGCAAGCCACCAGTGACCGCTGGCTGTCCTTATCCCCGGTGGGCAACGAAATCCACACCCGAATCCAGGCACTTCAGGAAGGCATGCTGGCGAACCGGCCGGCCGCGGTCGCCGGGCTGGCCCGCCTTCGCCGTGGTGCGGGGAAACCCGTTGGCAGTGTACAGGAAATCCTCCAGTACACGATGTCGGAAGCCTTTGCCCCGTCCGGTTCGGCCGACGCTCCCACGGCCGGGGAGATCGCCGCTCACACCTCACTGACGCTCTATGCGGTGCACCAGCAGTCCCAACGGAAACGCATGCACCAGCGCGGCTGGGGCCTCGGGCGAGCGGTGCGACAGCTGCACCCGCAAGACTTCGGTGAGAAGCCGTCGCCGATCCTGCTCCGGTTCCGCACGCTGGGCAGCACGGAAAGCGTGGACGAACTCGTGCACCGCCTGCGCGGGACCGTGCAACTGCTGCGAGGGCAAGGTCAGCCGCTGGATTACGCGCTGCTCGCCGACGAACTCTTGCTCTGGCAGAAACCCGGTGGCGCATCGACGGTGCGCATGCGCTGGGGACGCGGCTTCTACCGGACCCCGGCCGCGGACACCACCGACCAGACCCCCGACTCACCCTGAATCCGATTATGCCGCAAAGGAATTGCATTATGGCGCGCACCATCGTCGACATCCACGTCATCCAGACCGTTCCGCCGAGTAATCTCAACCGCGACGACAACGGCAGTCCGAAAACCGCCGTCTACGGCGGACGTCGGCGCGCTCGAGTGTCGAGCCAGGCGTGGAAACGCGCCACCCGCAATGCGTTCGACGAACTGCTCGACCCCAGTGAACTCGGTGTGCGCACCAAACAGGTCGTCGAACTGCTCGCCGAGGAGATCACCCGCCAGGACACCGCACTCGCCGACCGCGCCGCGGAACTGGCCGAAGCCGTGCTCCTCGCCGCCGGGATCAAGATCGTCGCGCCCCGCAAGAAGGGTGCGGCGAACGAGTCGCAGTTCCTGTTGTTCCTTTCCGCACGCCAGATCACCGGCTTGGCCGAACTCGCCGTCGAAGCCGGGCAGGCCGAGGGCAAACCCGCCATCGACAAGGCCACTGCCCGCGCCCGCGCAGATCGGGAGCACTCGGTGGACGTGGCATTGTTCGGGCGGATGGTCGCCGACGCCACCGACCTCAACGTCGACGCCGCCTGCCAGGTCGCACACGCCCTGAGCGTGCACGCGGTGGAGACCGAGTACGACTACTTCACCGCTGTGGACGACCACAAGGACAAGGACGACGAGGAGGACGCCGGCGCCGGAATGATCGGCACTGTCGAGTTCAACTCCTCCACTCTTTACCGTTACGCCACGATCGACGTCGACCGGCTGCGTGACAATCTCGGCGACGACGCCGCCACGACCCGTGCGGTGGAAGCGTTCACTCGCGCGTTCGTGGCCAGCATGCCCACTGGCAAGCAGAACACCTTCGCCAACCGCACACTTCCCGACGCCGTGCTGATCGTGGCCCGCCGGACCCAGCCGATCAACCTCGTCGGCGCTTTCGAGGAAGCCGTCGAGAACACCGCCGGCCGCATCGCGACCGCCATCGCGAAGCTCGTGGGGCACGCCCGTGAACTGCACACTGCCTTCGATGAACAGCCCGTCGCCGCATGGGTGTTCGGTGTCGGGGACAAGATCGCCCCGTTGACCGGGCTCGCGCAGCGCACCACCTTCGAGCCCGCGATCACGGCCCTCGGAGCGCTGGTCGGCGAACGGCTGGGACAGTGAGCACCCTCTTGCTGCGCTTGGGGGCCCCGCTGCAGTCCTGGGGCACCACCAGCCGGTTCGTGCGGCGCAACACCGACCGCGCCCCCAGCCGCAGCGGGATTCTCGGCCTGCTCGCCGCCGCCCAGGGACGCCGCCGGACCGACCCCCTGGAAGAACTGCTCGACCTGCGCGTCGGTGTCCGCATCGACCAGCCCGGCCAGCTCGAACGCGACTTCCACACCGCCCGCAGCCGGGACGGCGCCACCTCCATGCCGCTGTCCTACCGCTTCTACCTGGCCGATGCAGTGTTCGCCGTCGCCATCGAGGGCGAACACGCACTGCTCGAAGGTGTGCAGCAGGCGCTGCGTAGACCCGTGTTCCCCCTCTACCTCGGACGCCGCTCCTGCCCGCCCGCGGGGGAACTCCTGTACGGCATTCATCAGCAGTCCACCACCGAACTGCTGGCGCAACACCGGTGGCTGGCCTCACCGTGGGTGCAGAAGAGCCACCGTCGTCCCACCGTCGACCTCGACATCGTCACCGACTGCGCCCCCGGCACTGACGGCGCCGAACTCGTACAGGACGATCCCATCAGCTTCGACCCTCAGCATCGCCGGTACGGCTGGCGCACCATCCACATCGGACACGTCACCATTCCCAACCCCGTCTACCAGCCTGCCGTCCGCGCTGGTGCCGCCGACTCGCACGACCCGATGGCGGCCTTCGAAGGAATCGCTTGATGCACCTCACCCGATTCGATATCAATACCGCTCGACGCGACTCCCGCGCGCTCCTGGCTTCCCCTCAGAAGCTCCACGCCGCCGTTCTGGCCTCGTTCCCACCGATCGCAGACGGAACCGGACGCGTGCTGTGGCGGGTCGACCGCGCCGAACACCGCGCCGCGCTGTTCATTGTCAGCCCGCACCGCCCTGACCTCACTCATCTCGTCGAGCAAGCCGGCTGGCCCGCCACTGACGCCACCTGGGACACCCGCGACTACCAGCCTCTGCTCGACCGCCTCGACATCGGTCAGCAGTGGGCGTTCCGGCTTACGGCCAACCCCACCGCCAGCCGCCGCAAAGCTCCCGATTCCCCTCGCTCGCAACGCTTCGGCCACGTCACCGTCGCCCAGCAGACCGCGTGGCTGCTCACCCGCGCCGAACGCCTTGGCTTCACGATCCCCGTGGGCGAACACAAAGAACCCGACGTCGCCATCCGCAGCCGTGACAATCTCGCCTTCGCCCGGCAAGGCCGCACCGTCACCCTCACCACCGCCACTTACGAAGGCCACCTCCGCATCACCGACCCCGATGCGCTGCGCACCGCCCTCACCGAGGGAATCGGCCCCGCCAAAGCCTACGGCTGCGGGCTGCTCACCCTCGCCCCCATTCGCCATGCCTGACATCCCAGGCGCACCACCAGTACCCCTCTCGTACCTCGTGCGCGCACAAGACCGGCTGTCGTTCCTCTATCTCGAACACAGCGTCATCCACCGCGACGACAACGCCATCACCGCCACGGACAAACGCGGTACCGTCCACATCCCCGCCGCCACGCTCGGCGCGCTACTGCTCGGACCCGGTACCACCGTCAGCCAGCAAGCCATGGTGCTACTCGCCGAAAGCGGTGCCACCGCCGTCTGGGTCGGCGAACACGGCGTGCGCTACTACGCCCACGGCCGGTCCCTCGCCAACTCCACCCACTTGCTGCAACGACAAGCCGCCCTCGTCACCAACCGTCGCAGCCGGCTGCGAGTCGCACGTGAGATGTACGCCATGCGCTTCCCTGGCGAGAACATCGACGTCCTCACCATGCAGCAACTCCGCGGCCGAGAAGGCGCCCGCGTGCGCCGCCTGTACCATCAGCACGCCAAACGCACCGGCATTACGTGGGAACGCCGTGACTACGACACCGCCGATTTCGACTCCGGCACACCGGTCAACCAAGCCCTCTCCGCAGCCAACACCAGCCTCTATGGCGCCGTCCACTCCGTCATTGTCGCCCTCGGCTGCTCCCCCGGACTCGGCTTCGTCCACACTGGACACGCCAAATCGTTCGTCTACGACATCGCCGACCTCTACAAGGCCGACACCACCATCCCCATCGCCTTCGACGTCGCGGCCCGCGACGTTGCCGACATCGGGACCGAAACCCGCCGCGCCGTCCGCGACCACATTCGCGCCACCACCCTCCTCGACACCTGCGTCCAGGACATCAAAACCCTCCTGGACGACAAGGAGGAGGTCGAATACGGCCCCGAAGCCTTCGACGACCCCAGCAACGTCGTCATGCTCTGGGACGACCGCGGCAACGCCGTCGCCGCCGGAACCAACGACGACGACCGAGACGAGGATCTGTGACCGTCCTCGTCATCGCCGCCTGCCCCGTCGGCCTCCGCGGACACCTCACCCGCTGGCTCCTCGAAATCTCGCCCGGCGTATTCATCGGCACCATCACCACCCTCGTCCATGAACTCTTGTGGAACCGGGTCATCGAGATGGTCAAGAACGGCCGGGCCATCATGGTGTTTCACGCGGACAACGAACAAGGCATGGATTTTCATGTCCACAACCACACTTGGCACCCGACTGACTATGACGGCATCCAGCTCATGCTCCGCCCCACCCCACTGCCGACCGATAGTGCATCCGACACCGCTCCTGGCGCCGCGCCTACGCGGAGCTGGAGCACCACCGGACGCCTCCGCCGCTACGGGCGGCGCTGACCGACCCGACCCAGGGGCGGCACCCGCGGGTAGGACTCAGCGAAGAGGATCGAAGCAAAGTGAAGCAAAACTGGGGATCTCGTGGGTAAACTCGCAGGTCAACAAGTGTGGTCCCCGCGCGAGCGGGGGTGGTCCGGTCATCGCGTTTGCGCTGCCGTGCATGGCCTGGTCGTCCCCGCGCGAGCGGGGGTGGTCCTCGTATCCTTTAACGGGAACCGGTAAAGGGGCCGTCGTCCCCGCGCGAGCGGGGGTGGTCCGTCGGGCAATCGGAAGTACCACGCGATCCGGGTGTCGTCCCCGCGCGAGCGGGGGTGGTCCCGATGCGAGCAACCTGCTGATTGACCCGAAGAGGTCGTCCCCGCGCGAGCGGGGGATAGTCCCCGAGGTCATTTGCACGGCCATCGGGCGGCGTCATTCGCCCGGCTTGCCCCGGGTACGCGGCGAACCCGGTCCCGGCTCACAGTCCGAGGTGCAGCCGCAAAGCCGTATCCAGCTTGCGGATCCGGTCGGCGTCGAGCCGTCCGCAACGGCGGCCGATCCGCTCGACCGCCACCGTCCGGACCTGCTCCGCCTGTGCCTTGGAATCGCGATGTAGCCCCGTGCCGTCCGCAGGCAACAGCACTTGAAACGGATACACCCTGTCCACATTGGACGTCACTGGGACGACCGTCACCACGCCCCGCCCGAGCCGCTCGGCCGTCGCATTCGCCGTGTCGTTGCTGACGATCACCGCAGGTCGGGTCTTGTTGGCCTCTGAACCCCGCGCCGGGTCCAGGTTCACCAACCGGATTTCACCGCGTCGCACGGATCACGCCTCCAGGCCGTCGCCGACGATCGCGTCCCACGCATCAGCCTCGCCCGACGTGTCCCAGGACCCCCATGCGTCCTCGTACGCGCCACCGAGCTGCCCGGCGCGCAACACCTCCACCGCCGCATGCAGCGCCGCCGACCGCGACTCGATTCCCTGCTCTGCCGCGTACTCATCCAGAAACCGGAGATCCTCCTCCGGCAAGCTCACACTCACCTTCATACCACCCATCCTACCTCAGGTAGTACCGCTGGTAGCACCCTCCCGGTCAAGACGCGCTCGACGTGGTCAGTTCTCCCCGGCGCGCGCCATGCCGTGCTGCCCCCGTCCCGCAGCCAGCCGAACGATCCGGTGACCTGGCCAGCGCCGTAGAGCGCGTCGTCCCCCGCGCGAGCGAGGCGGCCCCTCGCCGACTCGCGGGTCGCGCTGCTCCGGTCTGTCGTCCCGACGCGAGCACGAGTCGTCCAGTAGCACCTCATTCACCGATAGTCACCGACCGCCTCGCCTGCCATCGATAGCTCAGTAGCATGGTTCACACGTCTCCACCGCAGCCGAATGCGCTCCGCGGCGGTGACAGGCGACCAAAACCCAAGCCTCAGAACCGATCCCCCACCTTCCTCCCGACAAGATGGAAGATCCGGCTCAGCCCCCGGTACGGATCCCGCCGCCCGGCCTCGAGTTCGACAGCCGCTGCAGCGGTCAGGTTGTCACGGTCGGCAGGGTCGAGAGTGACGCCACCGAGATCGAGCCAGTCGACGAGATGCCAGACGCCGTACCATTCCTGCGGTTCGACGCCCCGTTCCAGCAGCTGTCCGCTGAGTTCCTCGACAGTGTCGGCGCGAGTAGGCAAGCCGAGTACGCCGATCTCGTGCCGAGCGTCGAAAGACGCGAGGGCGTCCGCCCATCGCTGCTGCATCGCCGGGCGTAACGCGGCCGCGGTGGCGTTGCCCGCCATGATCGAGACCACGCCACCGTCCACAGTGCACAGACACAGCTGGTCGAGCACCGGACCCGGCTCGTCCAGGTAGCCGAGCACGCCGTGGCATAGGACGGCGGCGAAACGGCGGCCGTCGACGGCTTCGGCTGCCTGTTCGCCGCTCACCTCGACGAACCGGATTCGGCGCTGGGTCTCGGCGGGGAGCTGGGCGAGCCGCTGCCGGGCCTTGTCGAGCATCGCCGGCGACGGATCCAGCAGGGTGACCTCGTACCCGGCCTCGGCCAGGGGAAACGACTGGTGTCCTGCGCCGCCGCCGACGTCGAGGAGCGCGGCGGGCGGCGACGGCAGGTGCGAGAGGAGCTGGTGGTGGATGACGTAGGTGCGCACATAGCCCTTGACCGAGGCATAGGCTTCGTCCGCGAAACGGTCGGCCAGGCCTGCCCAGGTGTCGTCAGCCATCCGGCCACGTCAACAGCGAGTCAGCACGGCGCCGTAGCGCTCCATAGCGAGGTACGGGTTCAGGTGCGGATGCCGGGTGCCGACAGCGACGTCGCGCCAGTAGCGCTGCAGCGGGTTGGTCACGGCGAAACCGCTGGCGCCGTTGAGGTCCAGCATCCGCTCCACTGTGGAACGGCAGTCACGGGCAGACTCGGCGACGATCAGGCGCAGGCGGATGCCGTCGTCCTCGGTCAACTCGGCCGAGTCGGCCTCACGGGCCGCTTCGAGCATCGAGGCCTCGGCGCGGTGCACCAGGCGGGTCGCCTCGGCCAGCCATTGCCGGGCGCCCGGTGACTCACCCATCCGTGAGTAGGCGCTCGGGAACGGCTTACGGTCCGACTGGAACATCTCGCGGGTCACATCCAGCGCGCCGAGTGCGGCGCCGACGCACGGGGCGAGCACCGTCATTGCGTACAGCACCAAATCGTTGGCCGTGAACGGCGACATCGGCGTGATGCGGCCGTCTGGCACCACCACGTCGTCGGCGACCAGGGTGTGGCTGCCCGTTCCGCGCATGCCGGCGACGTCCCACGTCCGTTCGACAGCGAGGTCGGCCACTGGGATCACAGCCAGTGAGAACACCTCGCCCACCATCAACCCCAGCATCGCCCACACGGCGTCCTCACAGCCGGACACCATCCGCCAGCGGCCACGGACCCGCACTCCGCCGTCGACCCGCTCCCCTCGTCCCGTCGGCGAGCCCGAACCGCACCACAGCGCGTGCGGATCGGCGAAGACCTCGGCTGTCCCGAGCCCGCAGGTGACGGCGCCGTTCTTCGAGGTGAGGCACGTCCCGGCCACCCAGGCGGTGGATGGGCACACCCGGCCGAGATCGGTCAGGCACCGCGCGGCGGCTTCCGTGCCGGACCAGGAGCCGCCGCGCTCCCGCGGCGTCCGCAGCGCGAGGAAACCACCTCGGCGCAAGGCCTCCAGGCTTTCCGCGGCCGGACGACCACTCTGCTCGGTCTTGTCGGCGCTCGCCCGGAGGACCGCACTGGTCGTGTCATCGATCATGCGCCCCAGTTCAGCACGGACGGGACCGGGCGGCCATGCGTGCGCGGCCCCGATCCATACGGGACTGTGCGGGCGATCATTACACTGGTTGAATGGACATGCTGAGCGAGGTCATCCGCATGGTCCGGGTCGGCAGTGACGGGAGCCGCCTGATCCGGCAGGTCAACCCGCGTGGGGTCCGGTTCCCGAGTTCTCGGGCAGCGGGTTCCACGTCCTGCTCGGCGGCACCTGCTGGCTGATCAACCCGGACCGCGACCCGGTGCTGCTGCGTCCCGGAGACATCGTGCTCACCTCGGCCGGGGCGCCGCACGGGCTCGCCACGACCTCGCGCCCGCTCGCCGAACTGCCCGAAATGGAGATGGGCGGGTTCCCGCCCGAGCCGGGACCGTGCGAATTCGAGTTCCTCTGCGGTGCCTACCGGCTCCAGCACGGCCCGGTCCCGCAGTACCTCCGCGCGCTGCCGGACCTCATCGTGGTGTCGCCGGACTACGACCGCTACCCCGAGATGCGGGCGCTGATCGAGCTGCTCAAGGCGGAGGCAAGCCGGGCGCTGCCGGGCCGAGGCGCGACGGTGCGGTCCCTGCTCGACCTGATCCTGGTCCAGGTCCTGCGGCTGTGGCACGACCAGGACGGCGGCCTGCCCGCCACCGACGATCCGGGAATCGCCGCCGCACTGCGCCGGATCCACGAGCACCCGCAGCACCCGTGGAACGTGGCAGGGCTCAGCGAGATCGCCGGGCTGCCGCGGACCGCGTTCACCCGGCGGTTCACCGCCCAGGTCGGCCAGCCGCCGATGAGCTACCTCACCGGCTGGCGGCTCGGCCGCGGCGCCCGCCTGCTCCGCGAAACCGACGCACCCTTGGCGACGATCGCCCGGCAGGTCGGGTACTCCACGGAGTTCGCGTTCTCCGGGGCGTTCCGGCGGCATTACGGGGTGGCTCCCGGGCGGTTTCGGCGGACTGCCGGGGAGGTGGCTTCGGTGGGGTGGCTGTGGGTGGGGCGGCGTTGCCCGGTTCGTGCGGGGCGGGGATGCAAAGTGAAGCAAAACTGGGCACGGCGAGGGTAAACTTGCAGGTCAAGAAGGGTCTTCCCCGCGCGAGCGGGGGTGGTCCCAACTACGTGTCGCTGCGCGCAATGACCGCTGGGTCTTCCCCGCGCGAGCGGGGGTGGTCCCCCCTCGCGGACTGCGTGATCGAGCTGCACGTGGTCTTCCCCGCGCGAGCGGGGGTGGTCCGTACTGCTGCGCCTGGCCGGAGTCGGCGACAAGGTCTTCCCCGCGCGAGCGGGGTGGTCCCCATCCGCGACCAAGAACGTCTCGGCCAAGTCGGTCTTCCCCGCGCGAGCGGGGGTGGTCCCGCGCGTCGGGCACGGCATCTCCTCGCCGCACTGTCTTCCCGGCGCGAGCGGGGGTGGTCCGGAGCTTCATGAGACTCCTTGACGAAAGTGAATGTCTTCCCCGCGCGAGCGGGGGTGGTCCCCGCATGCACGAGGATGTCGCCCTCGCCCGCGAGTCTTCCCCGCGCGAGCGGGGGTGGTCCGCTCGGCGAGCAGGTCCAGGTTGCCGGATTCACGGTCTTCCCCGCGCGAGCGGGGGTGGTCCCGTGGTGGAGGCGGCGCAGTGGGAGATGTTCCCGTCTTCCCCGCGCGAGCGGGGGTGGTCCCTGGCCGTTCATGTCCCAGCCGGGCCTGGACCCGTCTTCCCCGCGCGAGCGGGGGTGGTCCCGTGGCAGGTACTCATGCAGGTGGTCCGTCACCTCCAGAACGGGGGTCCCTGAAGGCGACGCCTTCCCCGCGCGAGCGGGGGTAGTCCAGCTCCGGCGCGAAGGGCTGCCCCGTTCCCGGTATTCTTCCCCGTGTGAGCGGGGGTGGTCCACAAATCGAGCACACCGAACCGGTCGAATGGAACGCACGGATGCACCTGATCGACGAACGCGCAAGGTCGCTGACCGACACACAATGGTCTGCCGCCTGAGCCTGCCGATCAGCACCTTAAGAGCGCAGGCCAGAATCAACGGCAGCAGAACGGAGAGCACCAGTGACCCGAGCCGAGATCGAACGCGACCAGGTCGGCTACATCCAGCACATCGACGTCGTCGTCGGCCACATCAGCGACGTCCAGGCCGGACACAGCCAACGACTAGACCGCATCGAACGAGTCCTCACCCAGCACACCGACCAGCTCAAAGCGATCAAGACCACCCAGGACGCCATGCAGATCCAGCTGAGCGAAATCCTCACGATCCTGCGCAACGGCAAAACAGACGGCTGACCTGCCAAAACGATCAAGGGGCCTTCAGTCTTCCCCGCACGAGCGGAGCTGATCCCGACCCCAGCCGCCGGACCCGGTCGCCTTCCTGCGAGAGCGGCGCATCACGACCCGGGTGGACCCAGCCGAGGCACCCGAGCCCGCCGCCAACCCCGCGACCCGCCAACGCACCGAGCCTTCATCGGCTGTGAAGGGAACCTTCACAGCCTCAGCGTCCGTGAAGGTTCCCTTCACAGCCGTGGCACCCCGCACGGAAGCCGAGCGGAGCGGCGGCGCGCCAGGGGCAGACCAGATCAGCAGTGCCGGAAATCCGGCTTCCGCTTCTCCGCAAACGCCGCCATCCCCTCCTTCTGATCCTCCGTAGCGAACAGCGCGTGAAACACCCGCCGCTCGAACAACACCCCCTCGGCCAGACTGCTCTCGAAGGAACGGTTGACCGCCTCCTTGGCAGTCCGCGCCGCGACGAGGGACATCGAAGCGATCTTCGCGGCCACCTCGATCGCTTCGGCGCGCAGTTGCTCGTTCGGGATAACCCGCGACACCAGGCCACAGCGCTCCGCCTCGTCCGCGCGCATGGTGCGGCCGGTGAGGATCAGGTCCATCGCCTTCGCCTTGCCGATCGCGCGGGTCAGGCGTTGCGAGCCGCCCATGCCGGGGATGACGCCGAGGGTGATCTCGGGCTGGCCGAAGCGGGCGGACTCGGCGGCGATCAGCAGATCGCACATCATCGCCAGTTCGCAGCCGCCGCCGAGGGCGTGGCCGGCGACGGCGGCGATCAGCGGAGTGCGGACGCGGGTCAGCGCGTCCCAGCCGGCGAACCAGTCCTCGGCGTGCATCTCGCTGAACGTGCGCGAGGCCATTTCCTTGATGTCGGCACCGGCCGCGAACGCCCGGTCCGAGCCGGTGAGCACGATCGCGCCGACCTCGGCGGAGCGGTCCAGCTCGGCGGCCGCGGTGGTCAGTTCGCGCATGGTCTCCAGGTTCAGCGCGTTGAGCGCCTGCGGCCGGTTCAGCGTGATCAGCGCGACCCGCGGCGCGGGGTGTTCGACGGTAATGGTCATCCATGCTCCCGGAGTGTGGTGACGATGGCGGAGAAGTCCCGGGCCGGGCCGTCCTCGGCGACGAACCCGGCGTACAGCTCGGTGGCGTGCCGGGCCAGTGCGGTGTCCGCGCCGGTGGCCTCCGCGGCGGCCTGCGCCAGGCGCAGGTCCTTGAGCATCAGGCCGCTGGCGAACCCGCCCTGATAGTCCCGGTTCGCGGGGCTGCCAGGCACCGGGCCGGGTACCGGACAGTTGGTGGTCAGCGCCCAGCACTGGCCGGACGCGGTGGAGGCGACGTCGAACAACGCCTGGTCGGTCAGCCCGAGCCGCTGCCCCAGCGCGAACGCCTCGCTGACCGCGACCATCGAGACGCCGAGGATCAGGTTGTTGCAGATCTTCGCCGCCTGCCCGGCCCCGGACTCTCCACAGTGGACGAACCGGGAGCCGAGGTGGCGCAGATAGGGCTCGGCCGCGCCATATGCGGCGGGCCGGCCGCCGATCATGAACGTGAGCGTGCCCGCCTGGGCTCCCACCACGCCACCGGAGACCGGGGCGTCGACGGCCAGGTGCCCTGCCTGTTCAGCCAGCTCGGCGGCCGCTCGCGCGTCGGCGACCTCGATCGTCGAGCAGTCCAGGAACAGGGTGCCCGGCGCGGCGGCGGGCACGATCTCGCGGTACAGGTCGAGGACGTGCTTCCCGCTGGGCAGCATGGTGATCACCACCGACGCTCCGGCGGCCGCGGCCGCCGGAGAGGAGACCACCGTGACGCCGCGTTCGCCCGCCGTGGCGGCGGCCTCGGCCACCGGGTCGTAGCCGGTCACCTGTTCCCCGGCGGCCACCAGGTTCGCGGCCATCGGGCCGCCCATGTTGCCCAGCCCCAGAAACGCGACGGTCATCGCGGCATCACCGCGGTCAGTTCGTCGTTGCCCAGGTCTTCGAAGTACGCGGCGACGAGGTCGTCGCCCACCTCCGCGAGAGTGGCCGGGGACCAGCGCGGCGAACGGTCCTTGTCGATGATCTGCGCCCGCACCCCCTCGGCGAAATCGGCAGAACGGAATGCGCGGTGCGCGATCCGGTACTCCTGCTTCAGCACACTCGGCAGGTCCGGCAGCCGCGCGGCCTCGCGCAACGCCCGCAGCGTCACCTTCAGCGAGGTCGGCGACTTGCCTTCGATCTCCTTGGCCGCGGCCACCGCGGACTCCCCGCTGTCCCGCAACCGGACGAGGATCTCCTCCACGGTCCCGGCCGCGTAGCAGTGGTCGATCCACTCCCGCGCCCCGGCAAGCGCGCTCGGCGGCGGTGGTTCCGCAACGAGTTCGAGCGCCCTGTCCGGGGTCCGGGTGGCCAGTGCGTCGAACAGGTCCGGGAGGCGGGCCGCCGGGACGTAGTGGTCGGCGAGTCCACAGTGGATCGCGTCCGCCCCGCTGACGCTGCCTGCGGTCAGCGCCACGTGCGTGCCCAGCTCGCCGGGTGCGCGCGAGAGCAGATAGGTGCCGCCGACGTCGGGCACGAAACCGATCCCGGCCTCCGGCATGGCCAGCCGGGTCCGGTCGGTGACCACCCGGTGGCTGCCGTGCGCGGAGACGCCGACCCCGCCGCCCATCACGATCCCGTCCATGATCGCCAGGTACGGCTTCGGGTACCGGCCGATCAGCGCGTTCATCCGGTACTCGTCGGCCCAGAACTCCAGCGAGTCCGTGCCGCCGGCCTTGGCGTCCTCGTAAATCGACCGGATGTCCCCGCCCGCGCACAGGCCGCGCTCGCCGGCGCCCTCGACCAGCACCGCGCGGACACCGGCGTCGTCCTGCCAGGACTGCAACTGCGCGGTGATGGCGCGGACCATCTCGTGGTTCAGCGCGTTGAGCGCGCGCGGACGGTTCAGCGTGATCCGGCCGAGTCCGCTGTGGACGATGAACCCGACTTCACTCACGAGGCCTCCTGCAGCATCCGGCGGGAAATGATGACCCGCATGATTTCGTTGGTCCCTTCCAGGATCTGGTGCACGCGCAGATCGCGCACGATCTTCTCCACGCCGTATTCGGTGAGGTAGCCGTAGCCCCCGTGCAGCTGGAGCGCCTCGTTCGCGACGGCGAACCCGGTGTCGGTACAGAACCGCTTCGCCATCGCGGACAACGGGGTCGCCTCCGGATCGCCGTGGTCATAGGCGTCGGCCGCGCGCCACAAAAGCGTCCGCGCCGCTTCCAGCTCGGTACGCATGTCGGCGAGCCGGAACTGCAGCGCCTGGGCCTCGGAAAGCGGGCTGCCGAAGGCTTTGCGTTCGGTGAGGTGCCGAACCGCCTTGTCCAGCGCGGTCTTCGCCCCGCCGAGCGAGCACGCGGCGATGTTCAGCCGCCCGCCGTCCAGCGCCGCCATCGCGACCCGGAACCCGCCCCCGGCTTCGCCGAGCAACGCGCCCTCCGGGACCCGTACCCCCTCCAGGATCACCTGCCGAGTTGGCTGCGCGTGCCAGCCCATCTTGCTTTCGTTGGGGCCGAAGGAAAGCCCGGGGGTGTCCCGCTCCACGATGAACGCGGAGATGCCGCGCGCACCCGAGCCGCCGGTACGCGCCAGCACCACGTACACCTCGGCCGTTCCCGCGCCGGAGATGAACTGCTTGACCCCGTCCAGCACGTACTCGCTGCCGTCGCGGCGGGCCTTCGTGGTGAGCGCGGCCGCGTCCGAACCCGCGCCCGGCTCGGTCAGGCAGTAGCTGCCCAGAGCCTCCATTGTGGACATCCGGGGCAGGTACCGATGCCGTTGCGCGGTATCACCGAAGCGGTCGATCATCGCGGTGACCATGTTGTGGATCGAGATGTAGGCGGCGATCGACGGGCAGCCGGTCGCCAGCGCCTCGAAGGCGAGCACGCCGTCGAACCGGCCCAGCTCGGAGCCGCCGACGTCCTCGGGCAGGTACAGGCCGCCGAATCCGAGCTGTGCCGCCTTGCGCAGCACGTCGACCGGGAAATGCCGGTTCCGGTCCCAGTCCACCGCGTGCGGGGCCAGGTGCTCGGCGGCGAACTCCGCCGCCGTCCGGCGTACCGCGCGCTGTTCGTCGGTGAGATGCATGGCGGGCCTCAGTCCAGCGTCGGGATGACGAAGGAGGCGTCTTCCTTGATGCCGGACGGCCAGCGCGAGGTGACCGTCTTCGTCTTGGTGTAGAAGCGGATCGAGTCCGGTCCGTGCTGGTTCAGGTCGCCGAAGCCGGACCGCTTCCAGCCGCCGAAGGTATGGTAGGCGATCGGCACCGGAATGGGCACGTTCACCCCGACCATGCCGGTGTCGACGCGCGAGGTGAAGTCCCGCGCGGTGTCGCCGTCGCGGGTGAAGATCGCGACGCCGTTGCCGTACTCGTGCTCGCTCGGCAGCCGCAGGGCCTCCTCGTAGTTCTCCGCCCGCACGATCGAAAGGACCGGGCCGAAGATCTCTTCCCGGTAGATCCGCATGTCCGGGGTGACCCGGTCGAACAGGCAGCCGCCCAGGAAGAAGCCGTTCTCGTGACCGGGCACGGTCAGGTCGCGGCCGTCCACCACCAGCTCGGCGCCCTCCGCCACGCCGATGCGGACATAGTCCCGGGCACGCTGCGCGGCCGCGGCGGTGACCAGCGGCCCGAAGTCGGACGTCTCGTCCAGCGCCGGGCCGACCTTCAGGTCCCGCACCCGTTCGGCGAGCCGCTCGACGAGTGCGTCCGCAGTGGCCTCGCCGACCGGGACGGCGACCGAGATCGCCATGCACCGCTCCCCCGCGGACCCGTAACCTGCCCCGACCAACGCGTCCACGACCTGGTCGAGATCGGCATCGGGCATCACGATCATGTGGTTCTTCGCGCCGCCGAAGCACTGCGCCCGCTTGCCGTGCGCGGCCGCGGTGGAGTACACGTACTGCGCGATGTCGGACGAGCCGACGAAGCCGACCGCCTGCACCCGGGGCTCGGTCAGGAGCGCGTCGACCGCCTCCTTGTCGCCGTTGACCACCGAGAACACGCCCGGCGGCAGACCGGCCTTGAGGAACAGCTCAGCCAGCCGCAGCGGCACGGACGGGTCCCGCTCGGAGGGCTTGAGCACGAACGCGTTGCCGCAGGCTATCGCCGGCGCGGCCTTCCACAGCGGGATCATCGCCGGGAAGTTGAACGGAGTGATCCCGGCGACGACGCCGAGCGGCTGCCGCATCGAGTAGACGTCGATACCGGTGCCCGCGCTGTCGCTGTATTCGCCCTTGAGCAGGTGCGGGATACCGAGGGCGAACTCGACCACGTCGAGCCCGCGCTGGATGTCGCCGTGCGCGTCGGCGACGGTCTTGCCGTGCTCGGAGGAGAGCAGCCGCGCGAGGCTGTCCTGGCCGTGGCGCACCAGGTCGAGGAAGCGCATCAGCACCCGGGCGCGGCGCTGCGGGTTCCACCGCGCCCATTCCCGCTGCCCTTCGACGGCGATGTCCACCGCGGCGGTGACCTCGTCGACGGAGGCCAGCGGGACCCGTGCCTGCACCGCGCCGGTGCTGGGGTCGAAGACGTCGGAGAACCGCCCGGAGGTGCCGGGGATCGGCTTGCCGCCGATGAAGTGGGTGAGTTCGGGGATCATGGTCAGCCTTTCGGAAAGCACGCAGGAGGAGGCCGGGGCGCACGGCAGCGAGCCGCGACGACCGGCAGGGCGCAGGCACCGGATGACGAGCGCGGTCACCCCGCATCGGGGACCGCACACCACTGCCCCGGCGCCGATCGGCCCCGGTCACAGCGCACGGCCCCGGCACGCCAGGCACCGGGCACGCCACCGCTACCGCGCCTGCCGGACGGGCGCGGCGGGGCTACCGGGGCACCTGGGGTGGACCGGCGGCTTTCGCGCAGGCAGGAAGAATCCGCATGCGTTCTGCTCCATCCTCGTGGACGAACACGGACGTCCACGGCCGGTATCCTGGCTCCCGGATCTGCGGCGCCCCGGCCTTCCCGGCTCGCGCCAGTGGCCTTGCTTCGGGGACCGCTCCCCGGTCACAGTGGCGGGACCGCGCCGGATTCGCACCGGACTTCCCTGCACCGTGGACCTTGGTCACACCCTAAAGTAGGAAGTCCTACTATGTCGAGAGTGGCGCAGCCCTCATCGCGCGGTCACCGGACAGCAGGGTGACGTCGTAACGCAGCCGTTCGGCCGCGCCGAGGAAAACCCTATACGGCAACACCAGCGCGCCCGCGTAGTAGTTCGCCAGCCCGATGCGCAGCAGCCGCCGGGCGGTCTCGTCGCCGAACCCGGCCCGCTCGGCCAGCCGCGCGATCTCGTCTCCTGATTCCAGCATCGCCAGCTCGGAGGCGAGCCGGAACGCGGCCTGCCCCGGCCGCAGCGCGGGCGCGAGCCGCAATACCTTGCGGCGGCCGTCGAATTCGTGCCGCCCGGTGCCTCTCCGGGACGCAGCCGCAGATGCGCGGACAGCTCCTCGGCACTGCGGTCGAGTACCGCGACGTGGTTGTTACGGGTGTAAAACCAATCGCGCACCTGTTCGTGCGGCTGCTGCGCGGAAGTCTGGTCCATGCCCTGCTCCGCGGTGAGCGCGGCGATGTTCTCCACCGATTCCCGGTAACGCCGGCGCAGCGCGACCATCACCCGTGCGACGTCGGGCAGTTTCGTGGTCAGCTCATCGACCGCGCCGGGCGAGACCGCTCCGTCCAGAGTGTCGTCCGCGAAGACTTCCCGCACGTCGGCGACGAGACGGGCGGTGTCCTGCGCGGCGAAGAACTCCGCGTCCACCCCGAACCGCTCGGTCAGCTTCAGCAGCACGGCGAGGGTGAGCGGGCGGCCATTGTGCTCCAGCTGGTTGACGTAACCGGGCGAGATGCCGAGCACCCTGGCCAAACGGGCTTGAAGGCTGTGAAGGGTCCCTTCACGGACTCTGAGGCTGTGAAGGGACCCTTCACAGCCTTCAAGCCGGACGGCCGGTGAGGACGCAGTCGCCGCATTTCGGGCCGGCGCGGCCCGGTGCGGCGCGGTAGATCAGGCAGCAGCTGGTGCGGCGGAAGCGGCCGCCGGTCCGGGTGGCCGCACCGGCCAGCGGCGGGGATTGCTCCAGCGTGGCCAGCAGCACCGAGACTGCGTCCGTCCACTCCGGACGCTCGCCGCGGAGCACGACGGCCGCGCCGTTCAACGCCGACGCGAGGTTGCCCTGCCGTACCTTGGCGGCCAGCGAGAACGCCCCCACAGCCCGGTCCAGCCGGGCCATGGGTCCATTGAGGACTCGCTCGGCGAACGCACCGGCCACTTCGGACGGTGCGACCGGCGTGAGGTCGGCGCGCAGCGACAATGGCATCGCCCCGCCGGTCACCGGCTGCCACCACGCGTCCGCGAAATCCGGGACGAGGTGATGCCCGGCCGCGAGCGCCAGCGCGGGCGAACACAGCCGGGCGGCCATCCCGAGGTGCGCCACCGAGGCGGCGACCCGCAGCTCCACGTCACCGCCCCCGGCCGCGAGCGCCGCATGGACCTGCCCGACCCGGTGCCGCAGCGCCGGACCGTCGTCGAGGACCTCGGCCAGCGGCCGCCACAGCCTTGGCGGAGCGGCACCCGGCGGATGCGTTTCCACGGCGAAGAACGGGCCGAGCCCGGCAAGCTGGTTCACGCCCCGGCGACGGCTTCCACCGGACGGCCGCCGTGCAGCACCCGCTCGGCGAGCGGGCCGAACACGAGTGCGATCGTGCCCCAGAGGACCACCTGGGACAGCACCGAGTAGAGCCGGAAGTCGAAGAGCGTGTCCGCCGGGAAGCCCGGGTAGACGATCTGACCCGCCGCGTCCTTGAGCGGCAGGGGCGTCTCGGTGCCGTGCGCGCCGTGCTCCGCGACGTTGCCGGCCAGGTCCCCCAGCGAGGGCAGCAGGGCCATCAGGATCCCGGTCAGCACCACGAATGCGGCACCGGCGGCCAGCGCCGCGTTCCAGGTGCCGAGCTTCGGTGCGAGGCGCTTGCCCACCAGCAGTGCGGCCACCAGGAACAACACCCCCGCGGCCACCATCACCAGGTACAGCCCGGTGCGGGCGCCGATCGTGGCGTGGTTGCCGACCGCGGGCGGGTTCGCCGGGTACTTCAGGAACGGCACCAGGTACAGGCTGACGAACCCGGCCCCGGAGACCAGCAGGGCGAGCACCCGGGCACGGACCCGGCCTACCCGGCCAAGCAGCACCGTGTAGACCACCGCGAACAGGGCGCCCATCGCGACGCCGAACAGCACCATGCCCAGGCCGATGCCGAGGTTGCCCTGCACCGCCCGGCTGAACAGCTCCGGGCCCTCGGGATCCATCGGCATTCCGGCGGCCTTGTCCAAGGCCGACTGGACCTCGCTGCGACCGGCTTCGTAGTCGATGGCGGCCTGCATCGGCGGCTCGGCGAAGATGCGCGCGAAGACGAACGCGAGCAGCCCGCCGAGTGCGCCGGCCAGCAGGCCGCGCAGGATGAGTTTGCGCTCCATGTGCGTGTCAGTGGCAGGGGAAGCCGAGGAAGTGCCGCGCGTCGTGGACGAACTCGTGCACGTGCGTGTCACTGCCGAATACCGAGACCGCGCCCTGGTCGATCCCGATGAAGTAGTACAGCAGCAGGGCACCGAAGACGGTGAGCCCCAGCCACAGCGCGGCCTTCGAGACGGGCAGGACGACCGGAGTGGACCGATCGGCGGGAATACTGGTCATCGAGTTCTCCTTCGGGATGACGCGTCCCTTGCGGGTGGAACTGCCGGCGGCTCCTGGACCTGACTCGCCCTCCGGGGAGGGCTCACAGTGGCGCGACCGTGCCGGAATCCCACCGGCTTCCGGGAAGCCGCCGCGCGAGCTGAACCGTACGACCCGGCACCCCCCGCGTCAATCCGCCAGCCGGAGCCGATACCGCTCGCCCGATCCGGTGATCGATTCGATGACCTGGCAACATTAACCCGATCGGGTGAGTCGAGGTGGTAGCTGACGCGGTTGACCTGGGGATATCGACCGGCACCGAAGTTGTCTCCCGGTTGGGAAAAGTGGCTGGGCCATCGCCCGGACGGAGGTGGCCGGGCCGCGATCCGAGACCTCCTTGCGAGCAAGATGAGACTTGTGAGGCGGACGGCGGTCGGCCGGATCACCGAGGCGCGAGCATGCCGGCGAGCCGTGGATCCCTGTGGTGTCACGGCCGTGTGGCCTCCGAGCGGGACCCTGCGCCACCGGCTCCGTGGAGCGCGAGACACGGCTCCGCCCCGGGAACGCGGCCATGGCCTGGCTCAGCACGACACCACCACCGCACCCCGCCGTCAACGGCGCGGCTTCGGTTCCCGCGACGAGGACCGGCAGCGCGGCAACGGCGCGGAAGCACGATCCCGCAAGGAAGGCCCGCAACGGCAGCGACATCCCGCCGTCTCGGTTCTCGGCGACGAGGACCGCCAGCGCGGCCACCGAGGCGAACGGCACCCACCGGGCGTTCAGGCCGGGCGCAGCCCGAGGGCGAACCGCCACGCGCTGAGGCAGGCCTGTTCCTCCGGCAGCCGCCGATGGTGCTCGACCTTCCCGTTGCGCCAGACGATCATCGCGACCAGGCCGCGCGCGACCGGGGTGAGGCCGACGAGCACATCGTCCGCGCCGTCGGCGCCGGGGTACTCGGCCAGCTCCCAGCGGCGGCTGGTCGCATGCACGGCGACCGACCAGCCGGGCAGGCCGGCCAGATCGGTCACGCTCCGGGGTACGCCGGGACTGCGCTCCGGCACGCTCATACGAGGCTTCCGGCGCCCAGATGCGCGCCCAGCCGGATCCGCAGGCCGCGCACTTCGGCCAGCGCGACCGGCAGGTGGTAGACCGGTCGGTAGCCCACCGAACCGTCGGCCCGGCCGCAGGGACCGCTGACGTAGACGAACCCGTCATCCGGGTCCTGCCGGGCGGCCGTCCAGGGCTCCGCGTCCCAGGAGCGGGCCAGCTCGTGGCGGGAGATCCAGTAGAGCGGGGTCTTCATCACCTCGCCGACCGAGGCGAGCAGCCCGGCTACGTCCGTACCTGCGACCCCGAGGCCGCGGCCCGGCCACATCCGGGGCAGCACCCGGACCGCCGTGTGATCTTCGATCGAGGGCGCGCAGGCGAAGAGCGCCACCCCGGCCTCCACCGAAACCGACCACCGCTGCATGGCAGCCGTCACTGGAATCACGTACATGGTCGTCACGTTCCTGCTCGCCACTGCTTGATCGCCGCTAGCTGAACCCCGAGGAAAGCATAGCTGAACCGAACCCGTCCCCAAGGTAACCGATCAGCCGCGGATGTGACACTCCATTGTGGACTACGGCGGCCGGCTCAGTCCGGCGAGGGCCCGCCGAAGGACCGCAGCCGCAGGCTGTTGGACACGACCAGAACCGACGAAAGCGACATCGCCGCCCCGGCGATGAGCGGGTTCAGCAGGCCGAGCGCGGCCAGCGGCAGCGCCGCGACGTTGTAGGCGAAGGCCCAGACGAGGTTGCCGCGCAGCACGCCGAGGGTGCGGTTCGCCAGCCGGATCGCGTCCGGCACCACTCCGAGGTCCTCCCGCACCAGCACCACGTCCGCCGAGCGCAGGGCGATGTCGCTGCCGTGCGCCATGGCCAGGCCGAGGTCGGCGCCCGCGAGCGCGGGGCCGTCGTTGATGCCGTCGCCTACCATCGCGACCCGCGCTCCCCCGGCCCGCAGCCGGTCGATCACCGCGGCCTTCTCGGCGGGCAGCACCTCGGCGAGCACCTCGTCGACGCCGATCTCCGCGCCGACCGTCTCGGCCGCGATCCGGTGATCGCCGGTGAGCAGCACCGTGCGCAGGCCCAGCTTCCGAAGCTCGGCGACCGCGCCGCGGGCGGACGGCTTGACCACGTCCCGCACGACCAGCACCCCGGCCGCTTCGCCGTCGATGGCGACCACCACAGCGACCGCGCCGTCGGCCTGCGCCGCGACGATCCGTTCGACGCATTCCTGAGGCAGAACGATCGCCCGCTCGGCGACCAGCCGCGGGCTGCCGACGAGCACCCGGTGGCCGTCGACCCTGCCTTCCGCGCCGAGGCCCGGCAAGGCGGCGAACTCCGTGACCTCGGGCAGCCCGGCGACCTCGGCTTCGGCTGCGGTCACCACGGCGGCGGCCACGGCGTGTTCGGAGCCGGACTCGACCGCGCCGGCGAACCACAGCAGCTCGCCCCCGGTCCGGCCGGCGACCGGGTGCGCGGCGATGCAGGTCATCCGGCCGGTGGTGACGGTGCCGGTCTTGTCCAGCACGACGGTGTCCACCCGGCGGCTCGCCTCCAGCGCCTCGGGGCCCTTGATCAGGATGCCCAGCTGCGCGCCCCGCCCGACGCCCGCGGCCAGCGCGGTCGGGGTGGCCAGGCCGAGCGCGCACGGGCAGGCGATGATCAGCACCGAGATCGCCGCGGTGAACGCGTCCCGTACCGGGTGCCCGGTCCACCACCAGCCGAGTGCGGTCAGCACGGCCAGTACCAGCACCGCGGGGACGAACACCGCGCAAATCCGGTCCACCAGCCGCTGCACCGACGCTTTGCGCGCCTGCGCCTGCTCGGCCAGCGCGGTCATCTGCGCGAGCTGGGTGTGCGCGCCGACCGCGGTGGCACGCACGACCAGCCGGCCCTCGCGGTTCAGCGCGGCGCCGAGCACCCGGTCCCCCTCGGTCACCTCGGCGGGCACCGGTTCCCCGGTCAGCGCACTGGTGTCCACAGTGGACCGTCCGGCGGTGACGATCCCGTCCGCGGCCAGCGCCTCGCCGGGCCGGACCACGAACCGGTCGTCCACGGCCAGTTCCCCGATCGGCACCAGCCGCTCCACGCCGTCGCGCAGGACCCGGACCTCCTTGGCGGCCAAGGCGTCCAGCGCCGCCAGCAGACCGGCCGCGCTTCGCCGGGAGCGGCTCTCGAAGTAGCGCCCCGCGAGCAGAAACGTGGTGACACCGGCGGCGACGTCGAGGTAGACCGCGTCCGCGCCGGGTGCGGTCGGGCCGAAGCCGACCCAGTAGCCGGGCTCCGCGCTGCCGGCCAGCGTCGTCCATGCCGACCAGGTGAACGACGCGAGCACGCCCAGCGAAACGAGCGTGTCCATGCTCGACGAGCGATGCCGCAGGTTTCGCAGCGCGGCGCGGTGGAACGGCAACGCGGCCCAGAACACCACCGGCGTCGCCAGGGCCAGGCACAACACCTGCCAGCCGGGGAACCGCAGCGACGGCACCAGCGCCAGCGTGATCGACAGGTCTCCGATCGGGACCGCCAGCACCGCGGCCACGATCAGCCGTCGCCGGAGGTCGCGTACCCGTGCGGTGGTCAGGTCCGGAGCATCCTCGCCGCGCAGCCTGGCCTGGTAGCCGGCCTTGCGCACGCGTTCGAGCAGGACTTCGTCGCCGACGTCTGCCGATACGTGCACGGTGGCGCGTTCGGTGGCGTAGTTGACCGAGGCACGGACGCCGTCGATCTTGTTCAGGGTCCGCTCGACGCGCGCGGAACAGGCGGCGCAGGTCATGCCGCTCACGTTCAGCTCGATGGTGCGCACCGACGGACCGGCCGGGGTGGTGGTGATGGTCATGTACGGCTCCGTGTTCCGGTCATCGCCCACGCTCGGCGAGCTGGGCGAGCATGGCGTTGTAGGCGTCGAAATCCGCTTCACCGGTGCGGTCGGTCCGTTTGGCGCGCCGTTCGTCGTCGCGGGACCACTGCACGAGCAGCGCCACGACGACGACCACCAGCGGGATCTCCCCGCTCGCCCAGGCGATCCCGCCGCCGAGGCGCTGGTCGGCCAGCAGGTCACCGGCCCAGGGCAGGGCGAGGTAGTGGTAGTAGGTCGCGGCGATCACGGTCTGCTTGCTCATCACGATCACGCCGAAGAACGCGTGGAACGGCATCACCGCGAACAGCACGCCGAGGCGGGCCAGGTGCGGGATCCGGCGGGGCGTGCGGTCGGTGCCGACCACCACCCAGGCGAACAGGTACCCGGTGATCAGGAAGTGCAGCCGCATCAGCTCGTGCGACCAGTGGAAGAGCATCGCCTGCCCGAACAGGTCCGAGAAGTACAGCGCGTAGAACGACCCGGCGAACAGGATCGCGGCCACCGCCGGATGGGCGAGGAACCGGGTGACCGGGGCGTGCAGCAGGTCCACCAGCCATTCCCGCGCGCCCGGCACCCCGGACCGCGCGGGCAGCGCCCGCAGCGCGAGCGTGACCGGGCCGCCGAGCACGAGCAGGACCGGGCCGTACATGTTGAGCCCCATGTGGGTGACCATGTGCAGGCTGAAGGTGCCGGGCGAGTACGTGCCGAGCCCGGACGAGGTCGCGATCAGCACGATCAACCAGCCCAGGAGCCACGCGACGGTCCGGCCGGTGGACCAGGCGTCACCGCGCCGGCGCAGCCTCCGCACGCCGAGCACGTACAGGACGCACGCGAGCACCGCGATCGTCCCGATGATCAGGTCCGGGCGCCAGTCGGTGAGGAACCGCAGCCACGACGGCGGGTCGGGCAGCTCGTAGCCGAGGATCGTCCCCTGCACGGTCGCCGGATCGTTCACGAACGACGGCGGGACGAGGACCGTGAGCCCCACCGAACCGCCGGCGGCGAGCATCAGCAACAGCAGTTCGACCACCGCGACCCGCCGGGGTGCGACACCGCGTGCGGCGGCCAGTATCGCACCGGCCGCCGCGAGCAGGACCACCTCCACCGCGAGCAGCAGCCCGTACCGGCTCATCAGGCCGTCCGGCCGGGCCGTCATCAGCCCGCCCACGGCCCCGGAGATCAGTACGACCACGAAACAGATCCGGGACAGCCGGTGGTAGCGGCGCAGGACCAGCTCGTCAGGAGCGCCGCGGCGGAGATGGGCGAGGAACGCGAAGAGCGCGCCCAGCCAGACCGAGGCCGCGGGCACGTGCCAGACGAGCGCGCCGGTGGCGAAGTCGTGTCCGGCCCCGACCGACGCGTGCCCGATCACCACCGGGGCCAGCAATCCGGCGAGGGAGACGGCCAGCGCGAGCACCGTCGTGCGCCAGGCCATCGCCGGCCAGGTCAGTGCGGTGACGACGGCCGCCACGGCCACCACGCAGAGCCATGCCTTGGGTTCTTCGGTCGCGCCGATCGTGGACAGCAGCGCACCGTTGCCGAGCAAAGTGCCCAGCGGCAGACCGGACGCCGCCGCCGTGGACAGCGGTACCGCCGCGATCGCCGCGGCGAGCCAGCACGCGGCACTCCCCGCGGCGAACCGGACCGCGGCGAACGACTCCGCGGTCAGCTTCCCGTCACGCCGGCCGGGCGCGACGAACGCGGCGAAGGCCAGCCCGCCGGCGCAGCCTGCGCCCGCCGCCACCGCGGTGAACCGGACGATCGCGAACCCGAAGGTCACCCACGGCCCGGGATCGGCGGTGCCCAGCGGTGCGTAGACGTCGCCTGCGGTGGCGACCACGATCAGCAGCAGAGCCAGCCCTGCCACCACCGCGGCCGCCACTGCACCGCGGAACCTGCTTCTGCTCACCCCCCACCGGTCGGCTCCTCCCCCGCGCCGGTTCCCGGCAACCCTGCGTGATCCCGGCCACTCAGCCGGCCGGAAGTCCACAATGGCCGGTCAGCGCTTCCAACGCGGCCACGGCGGCCGGCGCACCGCCGGCCGCCCGGAAGGACTCCGCCACGCGCCTGGCCGCCGCCCGGTACCGCGGGTCGTCGAGCACCTGATCCACCGCCTTGCCCAGTTGCGCGGCCTTCGCCCGGCCGAAGCGCAGCCGGACGCCCGCACCGGCCGTGACGACCTGGTCGGCGATCACCGGCTGGTCGTCCCGAATCGGTGCGACCACCAGCGGCAGGCCGTGCGCCAGGGCTTCGCACACGGTGTTGTGGCCGCCGTGGCAGATCACCGCAGCAGCGCGGGCCAGCACGTCCAGCTGGGGGATCGACGGCCGGACCAGCGCCCCCGGCGCGTCCAGCGTGCCGGACGGGTCGACGATGACCGCTTGCACCCGGTCGGCCCGTTCGCGCAGAGCGGCAGCGCATTCGGCGAGGAAGGCCGCGCCGGTGTTGACCGTGCCCAGCGTGACCAGCACCAGCGCACGCGCGGGATCCACGTCCTGCCAAGGGAAATCGACCTCGGGACGGGCACCGAGCGCCGGACCGGCGAAGGTTACCCCGGCCGGGCCCTCCCCCGCCAGCGCCGCGGTGGTGAACGCCAGCACCAGCCGCGGTGAGAACCGCGGATCCACTGCCGGTGCGCCCAGCCGTTCGGCAAGCGCGGCAAGCAGATCCGCCCGCCACTGCGCCACCTTCGGCAATGCGGAGAGCGGATCGGCCAGATCCGACGACGTACTCGCGGACGTCGCCCACGGCACGCCCAGCCGTTGCGCCACCAACGCTCCGGCGAAGGCTTGCTGATCGGCCACCACGACGTCCGGACCGAACTGCCCGATCGCCGCTTCGACACCTGGGGCCATCGCCTCGGCGAGCGGCACAAGCACCTGCTCCCACAAGAACTTCAACGCGGCGAAGCCCTGCAACCCGTCCGGGCGCGGCGGCAGCGGGATCGTGCCGCAGGGCAGCACCGGCTCCCCGGCAAGCGATCCGGGCGCGCCGGTCCACGCCACCACGTGTCCGCGCGTCCGCAGTTCGGCGGTGACCGCGACCAGCGGGTTGACGTGCCCTGGAAATGGGGGAACTACGAACAGGAACCTCACGCGTTCACCAGTTCATGCCCCGCCACCCAGTCCAGCAACAATCCCCGCACCGTCCGATGTGCCTCCACCAGAACCGAATGCCCTTGCCCCGGAAGCACCTCAGTGCGGCAATTCGGCAACATCGCGCCGACCGCGTGCGGATCGTCCCGCTGGAAGCCCTCACTGCCCACAATGGACAAAACCGGACACCGAATCTCCGCCAGTCCCTCCGCATCCAGCAGCGGCCCCAGCGGAATCTCCTCCGCCATCGTCGTCGCACGCAGGCGCTTCCCGGTCGCACGCGCGAGCCGGGCGTGGTGCTTGCCGAAGGTCGCGCTCAGCCAGTCGAAGAACTCCTCACGGCTGAGTTCCTTCATGATGTTGGCCAGGGTGCGCCCCATTTTGCCGGCCCACACCGCGGTGGCCGGTTCGGACTCGATCGACACCACCGTGGCCACCCGGTCCGGGTGCCGGGCGGCGAAGCTGAGCGCGATCGTGCCGCCGAAGCTGTTGCCCACCAGGTGCACGGGGCGGCGCAGGTCCAGCCCGTCGAGCAGCCCGCGCAGATCGGCCACGAAATCGCCGATCCGGTACCCGCTGGCGGGCTGCTCGGTGCGGCCGTGCCCGCGCAGGTCGTAGGCGAGGACTTCGACGCCCGAAGCGGCGACGGGGGCGGCCAGCGTCAGGTAGAAGCTGGCCAGGCTGTCGGTACCGAGGCCGTGCACGAACACCACCAGCGGCGGCGGGCGGTGCGCGGAGTCCCCGGCCGGCATCCGCTCGTAGTGCATGCGGATGCCGTTGGCGACGAGCATGCTCACCGGCGGCTCTCGACGTACCCGGCCAGCTGCCCGACGGTCAGCTCGATCACCTCGTCCAGGTCCTTGTCGGCCAGCCATTCGGCGAGGTTGATCCGCTCCCCGTAATGGTCGCGCAGCCGCCCGGCGAGCGCCACCAGATCGATGCTCTCCAGCTGCAGATCCTCGTGGAACGACGAGTCCGGGGCGATCTCGACGTCCTCGGCCTCGTATTCGCCGAGGATGTCGCGCAGGATCGCGCACACCGTCTCGAAGGCCGGGGCGTCCACGGCCGGTTCACTGCTCACTGTTCTCCTTCCAGCTCACCCGGTACTGCCGCGGCGGCAGCCCGGGCGGATTGACGAGCGTCGCCGGGCCGTCCCCGGAGACGCGGATCCACGGATCGGTGCCGGCGATCGCGGCACCCAGCTCGCCGTGGCAGGCGAAGGCGACCTTCAATTCCGGCAGCGCGAAGCCGTGGCAGCCCGTCGCCGTGCCGTCCTCCCGGACGAGGATTTCGGCCGGGTAGATCGGACCGGCCCCGCGCTCCCACAACAGGCCGCGCACGGCGTCCTTGATCGCGGCCGAGCACCCAGTGCCGACGGTCCCGCACCGGGACCCGTTCGTACTGCGCGCGTTCCGCCGCGCTGAGGTACTTGCCCAGGTACAGCTCACGCGAGGCGAGCCCGGGCCAGCGCTCGAACACCGCGTACCAGCCGCCGGGCTGCCGTTGCGCGATCAGGTTCCGTTCCGGGACGAGGTAGGCGGGCTCGATGTCCGGATGGCAGTCGAACTGGCGGTCACGCCAGCCGCGCACCTCGGCGTGCACCCGGCCGTCGTGGACCAGTTGCGCCTCGAACTCCATCCCGGTGCCGGTCACCTCGGTCACCCGCGCCAGGCATTGCAGCCTGGTGCCCGGGGCCGGTTCCTCGCTGTGGAACCGGAATTCCCGGATCTCCACCGGGAACGCCACCCGGTAGTGCTCCTGGGTTTCCACCGCCCACAGGCCGAACAGCTGGCCGATGTTGTCCAGCAGCGCACCGGGCGCGGACGGCACGGTGATCGTGGCGGCTACGTGCCTAGCACCGACCGAGATCGTCTCGGTCAGGCCCTGGAAGCGCGGGCCGTGGAACATCCAGCGCTCGCCGTAGAACCGTTGCGCGCTCAGCCGTGGCGCGCGGCCGGCCGGCATCGGCCAGGGCGCAGGTGGTTCCGGGTAGTCCGCGGCCAGCACGACCCTGGCCCGCGCGTAGTCGCCGAGTTCGAGATCCAGCTGCCCCGGACCGGCCGGGCGGACGGTCAGGGCAACCTCCACGGCCGGGGCCGCGACGAGCCAGTGGTGCAACCGGACGTCGCGGACCGCGATCGCTCGTGCCCCGGGCGCGGCCTTCTCCGCGGCGTCGGCGAGGTGCCGCACGATCGTCGTCGCGGGGACTACCGGCCGCCGGTCGGTGTCGTCCGGCCAGCCCTCCCGCTGCGGCGCGAACGTGTGGTCGAGCAGATACGGCATGGTCTCCAGGGAGAACCGCATCCGCTCCGGCGGGCGGCTCGCGGCCAGTACGGCGGAGGCCGACTCGGCGGTTTCGCGCAGCAGATCGTCGAACTCGGCGGCCAGTGGGTGCTGCCCGGCGGACGGCCGGGACGCCATGGCGGGCAGGAGTCCCGCCGCTTCGGGGCCGAGGCTGACCAGGCCCGCGGACAGTTCGATCGGCACCGTGCCGGGCCGCCGGGTGAGGGCGCCGAAGTCCGGCTCCCCGCCTTCGGCCCAGACCGCGGCGGCGACCCGGCGCAACTGGTCCATTCCACTCCGGTGCGCCGAACTGGCCGCGATCGCGAGATGCTCGTCCCGATCGAGGATACTGTCCACAAGGGAGCCGAGCTGGCCGTGCCCGGCCTGCACGAACACCCGTGCGCCGTCTGCGTAGAGAGCGCGGATCAACTCGGTGAACCGCACGGGCTCCAGCAGATGCCGCACATACACCTCGCGCACCGCTGCCTCGTCCCGGGGGAACGGCGCGGCGAGCGTCGCCGACCACAGTGGCACGGACGGCTCGTGCACGGCCAGCGTGTCCGCGAAAGCGCGGAACGGCGCGAGATAGGGCGCCAGCATCGGGGTGTGGAAGCCTGACCGGAACGGCAGCACCTGGCACAGCACGCCCTGCGCGCGGAATTCGCCAAGCAGTTCGGCGACCGGTTCCGCCGGGCCGCACACGATCGTCTGCAACGGGGAGTTCTCGTGCGAGACCACCAGTTCCGGCGGCAGCGCGGCCCGTACCCGGTCCGCCGGGCAGCCGAGCACCGCGAACTCCACCCCGGGCACCTGCAGCGACTCCGGATCGGACCGGGCGAGCAGAGTGTCCACTTCGGACGCCGAGTGCACCCCGGCCGAGACCATCGCGGCCCATTCGCCGACGCTGTGCCCGGCGACCGCGTCCGGCACCACGCCGAGGCCTCGCAACGCGGTGTCCAGCAACCGGTCCACCTGCAGCACGGCCAGCCCGTGCCGGCCGACTCCGTCGGTGCGTACCACCGGCTTCGGCAGTCCGAAGTGGACTGCGACGTCGTCGAGGCTCGGGGCGAACTCGGCCTCCAGGCCGGGGAAGACGAACGCCACCTTCGCCCGCGGATCGGCGAGCAGCGGCGCGGGGCTGAACCAGAGGTCCTGCCGGCCGCGCCACGGCCGGCCCTTGGCGACCGCTTTCCGGGCCAGTGCAAGGCGTTTCGCCGTCGGCGCAACGAGCGCGAGCCGGATCCGGCCGGTGCCCGGCGCCACGGCGCGCAGGTCGCCATCGGCAGCATCGAGCAGGCGGGCAAGGTCTGCGGTGGTGTCCGCGGCGAACCGCAGCACCCGGTCCGGCTCGGTCACCACGGGCGCCGGGACCGGGGCGGCACCGGGCGCCTGCTCCAGCACGACATGGGCGTTGATCCCGCCGAACCCGAACGCGTTCACCCCGGCGCGGCGCGGTCCGGTCCACTCGCGGGCCTCGCGAACCGGGGCGAACCGGGTGCCCGCCAGCGCCGGGTGCGGATCGTCGCAGTGCAGGGTCGGCGGCAGCACGCCGTGGTAGACCGCGAGCGCCGCCTTCACCAGCGCCACGACCCCGGCGGCCGACATGGTGTGCCCGATCATCGATTTGACCGAGCCCAGCACGGCAGGCTCGCCCTCACCGAAGACCCGGCGCAGCGTGGCGAGTTCCGCCGCGTCCCCGGCCGGTGTACCGCTGCCGTGCGCCTCCAGCAAGCCGATCGAGCCGGGAGCGGCCGGGTCGAGACCGGCTGCGCGCCAGGCCATCTCGACCGCGCGGACCTGCCCGGCGGGGCCCGCGCCGTGGCCGTCCCCGGCGACGCCGGAACCCCGCACCACGGCGTAAATCCGGTCACCGTCGCGCTGCGCGTCGGCGAGGCGTTTGAGCACCACGACGCCGGTGCCCTCGCCGAGCACGATGCCATCGGCGCCACGGTCGAACGGCCGGAGGCACTTGCTCGGCGACAGCGCGCGCAGCCGTTCGAACACGCTCCAGAGCGTCACATCGTGGCAATGATGCACGCCACCGGCGAGCATCGTGTCGCACCGGCCGGTGCTCAGCTCGGTCATCGCCTGGTCGACCGCGACGAGGGACGAAGCACAGGCGGCGTCCACGGTGTAGGCCGGGCCACCGAGGTCGAGCCGGTGGGCCACGCGAGTGGCCGCGAGGCCAAGGGGCTCTTCCGGCCGGTCGTCGCCGAGTGCGCCGGTGAACGCAGTGTGCACTTCGGACAGCTGGCCGGCGGAAAGGCCCGGAACCAGCTCGGCGAGGGTGTGCACGAGCTCCTGCGCGGTCCGCACGCGCTGGTCGAGCCGCGCGATCCCGGGCGTGAGATGGCCGCCGCAGCCGAGGACGACCCCGGTCCGCGACCGGTCGCCGAGCCGTCCCTCGCCGCCCGCGTCGTCCACCGCGGCGGCCGCCACCTGCACGGCGATCAGCTGGTCGGGCTCGGTCCCGGACAGCGCGGGCTCGGCACTCGCCGCCACGAACCCGCCCCGGCCGCCGGGCAGCCCGCGCCCGGCGGGCACGTCGGTCACCGCGTCCACCCCGGTGACCAGGTTGTGCCAGTACCGGGCCAGGTCCGGCGCCCCGGGCAGGAGCACTGCCATGCCGACGATCGCGACCGGCGTCCGCTCAGCCACGCTCACCAGCCGGAGGCGGTGTGCACGACGGCGGTCAGCGCCGGGTCGCCCCAGGCCAGCTCCCGCAGCAGCGCGGCAGTGCCCTCCTCCGGGTCGATCAGCTCGATCCCGCGCCCGGCGTAGCTGCGCGCCAGTTCGTGCGAGACCATGCCGCCGTGCGTGGCGTCCGGCGCCCACGGTCCCCAGTGGACGGTCAGCGCCCGCTGCCCGCTCCGCTGCGCCCAGGCGGCGCCAAGCGTCTCCAGCGCGTCGTTGGCCGCAGCGTAGTCGGTCTGCCCGCGGTTGCCCAGCGCCCCGGCGATGCTGCCGAACAGGACGACGAACCCGGGCGGCTGCGGCACCGTGTCCAGCGCGGCCAGCAGCGCCTGCGCACCGTCCACTTTGGTGCTGTAGACGCGGCGGAACGACTCGGGGGCCTTCTCCGCGAACAGCCGGTCCTCGATCACGCCCGCAGCGTAGACGACGCCGTCCAGCCGGCCGTGCTCGGCGTGGATCTCCTTCACCACCTGGTGCAGCGCCTCACTGTCGCGCACGTCGGCGGCGTGGTAGCGCACACTGGACGCCTTGTCCCGCAACGCGTCCAGCGTCGCGGTGACCTCCCGTTGCGCCAGCACGAGACGCGCCGCGCGGGCCACCTCGGCCGGCCCGCCCACGCCCTGCCCGGCCAGCACGCGCCGGAGCGCGGGCAGGGCGGCCGCGGCCTGGACGGCCGGATCCTCCGGGCCGGACGGTAACGGAGTCCGCCCGACCAGCTCGATCGCGCAGCCACCGGCGGCGAACGCCTGTGCCGCGTGCGCCGTGATCCCCCGCCCGCCACCGACGAGCAGCACCACCGCATCGGGGCCCAGCCCGAGTGCGGAGGCTTCGGACGCGCCGTCACCGGTCTGCCCGGCGCCGGTCGCCGCGAGCGGCGCGGGCACGAGCCGCGGTTCGGCGCGCGCACCGGTCGAGACCCGCACCACCGGCGCCCCGCTCACGGCCAGCTCGCGGACCAGCAGCTCGACCGGCCCGTCCAGCTCGACGGCCCGCAGGTCGGTGTCCGGGTATTCCCGCGCGAGCGACCGGAACAGCCCGCGCAGCCCGGCGAACGCCGTCGTGCCCGGCCGCGTGAGAACGAACAGCCGCTGGGGTGCCCGCGACAGGTCTTCGCGCAGGCTCGGGATCAGGTCCGGCAACGTCGCGTCGGTGTCGGCGAGCGGTTCGAGGTGGACGACGGTGTCCGCGCCACTGGCCGCGACCTTCGCGCCGTGCCGGGCGAGCGCTGCGCCGAGCGCAGCGTGCAGCTTCGCGTCGCCACCGGACAGGGCGACGGTCATCCCGTCCAGCTCGTGCTCCCCTACGACGATTCCGGCGCCGGACAACGGAACCGGCTCCAGCACGTACCGCCGTGGCGCGGTCCCGCGCGGCGTATCCACGACCGGCTCCGGCTCCGGCGGTGCGACGTCGGTGACTGCGGCGGGCGGCTCCTCCGCACCGCCGAACCACTCCGCCATCGCCCCCACCGAGCGCAACGCCGACAGATCTTCCACATCCGCACCCGCGGGGACCGCCAGGCGCCGCACCAGTTCCCCGGCGATCTCCGTCCGCTTGATGGAGTCCACGCTCAGATCCGCTTCCAGATCCAGCTCCGGCTCCACCATGTCCGCCGGATACCCGGTCCGGTCGGCGACCACCGAGACCACCACGCCCAGCACGTCCGCCACCGGTTCCGGCTCCGGCTCCGGTTCCACGGCGGGGACAGCATGCTCCACCACGACGGGCGCGGGCAGCGCGGCCGAGGCCGGCGCGCCGAGATAGCTCAGCAGCACGTCCCGTTGCGCGGCGACCTGCTCCCGGCTCGTCCGCAGGAACTCGCGGATCAGGTCTTCCCGTTCGCCCATCGGCGCCGCCTGCCTTTCACCCGTGGTCAACGCTTCGATCCGCCGTGCCGGGACCAGCCCGCCCGCCGGCGGCCTCCCGTCCGCAGCGCGCACGGCCTGCCCGTCCACAGTCCACTTCGGACTCTTCGGCGGCTCCTTCGCCGCGTCCCGCACGTCCCGGCCCCGGAAAAGCCAGCCCGCGTCGAGCGGGGTGCCGGACACGGCCAGCGTCGCCACCGCACCGAGGAAGCCGCGCAGCCCGCCGTCGCAGGCGACCGTCGTATGTGGACGGTCACCGAGGATCGCACCGACCAGACGGGACAGTACTCGCCCCGGACCGGCCTCACCGAACACCCTCGCCCCGGCCTCGTACATCGCCTCGATCTGCGCAACGAACGCGACCGGCGCCTCGAGCTGTGCCGCCAGTTCCGCCCGGACCGCACCGGAATACTCCCGCGCGGTCCGGTTCGCGAAGACCGGCAGCTCCGGCGCGCGCACCTCGGCCCCGGCCAGCGCCGAGGCGAACCGCCGCCCGGCGCCGTGCAGCACCGGGCTGTGGAACGCGCACGCGACCGGGATCCGCTGTGCGCTTATCCCGCCTCCCCGCAGGATCGCACACGCATGGTCCACCGCGGGTTCCGGGCCGGAGATCACCACCTGCCGCGGCGCGTTGTGGTTCGCGATCACCACATCGAGATCGCCGAGCGCGGCACGCACCTCGTCCGGGGAGGCAGCGACCGCGGCCATCGTGCCCGGATAGGCACCGGCCACGTCGAGAATCGCTTCCGCACGCGCGCGGGAAAGGCTCAGCAGCGTGGCCGCGTCGAAAGAACCCGCCGCGTACAACGCAACCAGCTCGCCGTAGGAGTGCCCGCCCAGCAGATCCGGCAGTACACCAAGCCGGGTCAGCAGGTGGTGCACGGCCAGCCCGGTCACCCCGAGGGCGGGCTGCGCCACCCTCGTGTCCCGCAGCCGCCGCTCCTGCTCGGCCTCCGCGCCGAATGCGGCGGGCGGGAACAGCTCCGCCGCCGGCGCCCCAGGCAGCCGCAGAAAGTGCTGCAGCTCCGGGAAGGCGACAAATAGTTCGGCGAGCATGCCCGGCCGCTGACTGCCCTGGCCCGGGAACAGCAGCGCCAGCTTGCCCGGCACCACGGCATCGGCCTGGAACAGCCCGGCCTGCGGATCGTGCTCCCCGGCCGCCAGCCGCGGCAGCAGCCCGCCCAGTTCGTCCACAGTGGACGCAACCAGCGCCGCCCGCACCGGACCGCCCCGCCGGGTCGCGCGCTGGGCCGCGGTCGCGGCGAGGTCCCGCAGCCGCACCGGACCCGACCGGATCAGCTCCTGCAGCCACTCCACCCGCAAATCTGGGAACAGGAGCAGCTCGGCAGGCCATTCGTCGGCCGCGTGCCGGGGCGCCGGACCGCGGGCGCCCGCGGTGAGCACGACATGGAAGTTCGTCCCACCGAAGCCGAACGCGCTCACCCCGGCCACCCGGTCGGCGGGCGCGGCCGCCCACGGGCGCGCCTGGTCCCGGAAGGCGAACGGGCTGTCCTCTCCCCAACCCGGGTTCGGCGACCGTACGTGCAGGGTCGGCGGCAAGGTCCCGGTGTGCAGGGCGAGCGCGGTCTTGATCAGTCCGGCGAGCCCGGCCGCGCACTTGGTGTGCCCGATCTGCGATTTGACCGAACCGATCGCGCAGCCGCCGGGTTCCGCGCCCGCCTCGGTGAACACCGCGCTGAGCGTGGTCAGCTCGGTGCGGTCGCCGACCACGGTGCCGGTACCGTGCGCCTCGATCAGCCCGACCGAGGCCGGGGAGAGCCGCGCGTTGCGGTAGGCCCGTTCCAGCGCCGAGCGCTGGCCTTCCGGCCGCGGCGCGGTCAGGCCGAGCGAGCGGCCGTCGCTGGCGCTGCCCACGCCCTTGATCACCGCGTAGACCCGGTCGCCGTCGCGTTCGGCGTCGGCCAGCCGCTTCAGCACCACGCAGGCCACGCCCTCGCCGAGCGCGATCCCGTCCGCCGAGCTGTCGAACGTGCGGCAGCGTCCGGTCGGGGAAAGCGCCTGCACGGACGAGAACATCAGGTAGTCGTTGATCCCGTTGTGCAGGTCCGCGCCGCCGCAGAGGACCACGTCGCTGGTGCCGTTGACGAGTTCCTTGCACGCCACGTCGACCGCCGCCAGCGACGAGGCGCAGGCCGCGTCCACGGTGTAGTTCGCGCCGCCGAGATCCAGCCGGTTGGCGATCCGCCCGGCGATCACGTTGGCCAGCATGCCCGGGAACGAGTCCTCGGTGATCCGCGGCAGCTGCTCGCCGAGTTCCTCCGGGATCTGCCCCAGGTAGCTGGGCAACACGGTGCGCAGCACGGTCGCGTTGGACAGGTCACTGCCCGCTTCCGCACCGAACACGACGCTGGTGCGAGCGCGGTCGAACGCGCCCAGCGCCGCGTCCTGCAGCGCCTGGTCGGCCGCGGCGAGCGCGAGCAGCTGCACCGGCTCGATCGCGGCCAGCGACGACGGCGGAATCCCGTAGGCCAGCGGGTCGAACGGGATCTCCGGCAGGAATCCGCCCCACTTCGACGGCGTCCGGCCCGGCCCCTCGCCGTGGTAGATCTCCGGTGCCCAGCGGCGCGCGGGCACCTCGGTCACCGCGTCCGTCCCGGCGAGAATCCCGGCCCAGAACGCGGCCAGATCCGGTGCCTGCGGGAACATCGCGGACATCCCGACGATCGCCACGTCCAGCGGGGGCGGCGCCTCGGCGCTCGGCGGTGCGGGCAGGCCGAACCGGCACCGCAGCTGGGCGGCACGCCGCTCGTGGAAGTCCTTCGCCCCATCTGTCACCGACCAGTGCAGCGCGCCGACCGTGCCGACCGACGAACGCAACACGGCCACCTGCCCGGCCATGTACAGCCCGGCTTCGACCTGCGCGGCTTCGTCCACTTCGACCAGTCGCGCACCTTCGCGGCGCACGCCCTTGCTCGCGATCCTCAGGCGGCCGACGTTGGCCTGTTCGAGTTCTTCCCACACCTCGCGCTCGGGCAGGCCACCGGCGCGCAGCGTCTCGCGCAACTCGCGGAACTCGGTGACGAACGGGCTGGCCACGCACCGGGTGGCGTGGCCGGGCGCGGTCTCCAGCAGCTCCGTCCCCTCGGCTTCGAGCACCTGACGCTGGAACGCCGGGAGCACTGCGCCCTGTTCGACCGCTTCGCAGGTGAACAGGTATGCGCTGCCCATCAGCACGCCGACCCCGGCGCCGCGTTCGGCCAGCGGCGCCGCGGCCACCGCGACCGCCGCCGCGGACCTCGCGTCGTGCACTCCACCGGCGAAGTAGACGTGCACCTGGTCGCCCGGATGGTCCGCCAGATGGGCGAGCAGCACGTCGATCTGCGCTTCCCACAACGGGAAACTCTCGGCCGGGCCGACGTGCCCGCCGCATTCGGCGCCCTCGAACACGAACCTGCGCGCCCCGGATTCGAGGAACTGCCTCAGCAGCACGGGAGAAGGGACATGCAGGAACGCCTGGATGCCCTCCGCCTCCAACGCCGCCGCCTGCGCGGGACGGCCACCCGCCACGATCACGCACGCCGGCTTGACCTCGTGAATCACCGCGAGCTGCGCGGCGCGCACATCTTCCGGGGCGAAGCCGAGAATGCCCGCCCCCCACGGGCGATCCGGGATCGCGCGCCGGGTGTCCTCCAGCAACGCCCTGGTCTGCTCGGCGTCCGCCAGCGCGAGCGCCACGAACGGCAGCGCGCCCTCTTCCGCCACGGCCGCGGCGAACCCGGCCCGGTCGCTCACCCGCGTCATCGGCCCCTGCGCGATCGGCAGCGCCACCCCGGTCGCCCTGGCCAGCGGGGATTCCGCGCCCAGCGGCGCGGGCGCCGTGGCCGGGACCGCGAGGATCGCTTCGCGCACCGCGCGGACCGCGCGATCGACTTGCCCGAACCGCTCCGCGAACAACGGTGCCAGCAGCTCGTCCGGCGCACTCGGAATGTCCACTTCGGACAGAAGGGGCAGCTCGCGGTCGAGCACCACCCCGCTCGCCCCGGCCGCGACCGCCGCCGCGGCGGTGCGCGGACCGAGCCCGCCGGCCAGCCAGACCGGGGCGCCGGACAGCGCCACAAGCTGTTGCAGCAACACGAAAGAACTCAGCTCGGACTCGTGTCCGCGGGCGAGCACACCGTCGTATCCGGCCGCCGCGCGGGCTTCCAAGAGACTGGTCACTTCGGCGAGCACACGGTACGCGGTGAGCCCGGACCACGTCGCGCCGCGAGCGAGCACCACGGTGTCCACCGCCGCAGGCAGATCGGCCGGGCCGAGCCGGCAGCCCGGGCCGACCCGGACCCCGAAGCCGCCCGGGGCCCACGCCGCGGCCAGATCGAGCGCCCGCCGGGCCTGCGCGTCGCCGCTGCCGAGGTCGAGCACGCCGAGCCCGCCGCCGCGGGCCACCGCCGCGACCAGCCGCGCGTCCGGCGCCCCGGCCGGGCTGAGCCCGAGCACCAGCGCGCGCTCCTCCCGCGCCGTCCCCGATGAAGTCCCCACCGGTCCTCCGTTTCCGTCTCGAGTACACCGGGGATGTCCCCGATCGGGCTAAAACCGGCTCCGCAAGTTAGCCCAGTGAATGGCGCGGATCAACTTTTCCCGGGTTCGAGAAGTGAATATCCGTCCAGCGGGTGAAATATGGCCGGTCACACTTCATCAATTCCGGTGAATTCGGCGCATCCTGCGCGCGCGAAAACCGGCGGAGCCGGACCGCCACGATGCGTTCCCGGTTACTCCGCCGGGAACACGACTATCACGAGCACGGACGGACCGCATTCGCAACGCGGGGCCGCGTCCCACGGACTGGGTAAATGAGCACACACAGGGAGCACGGATCACCGGGCAAAACCTCAGACAGCGTCGGAATACTGAAGTCACCGGTCTGTGGTACGGGCCGAGGGTCCGGGACATGGTCATGATCACCTCGATGGAGACCATGGCGTGCGACGCGGACAACTCGGCCAGTGCGGGTGTGAGCCGACGGTCATCTCGCCACCACAGTGGCCGGCGCGGTCCGGTCAGGTCCACCGGTGGGGCGGGCGGGAGCGGGCGGGGCGGGACGGCCGGTGAGCCTGGAAGGACTGGAAGAGGTAGGCGAGGAGGGGGCGGGCGGCGGGCAGGGCGGTTTCGGGCGGCTGATAGGCCAAGCCCCTCAGGGCCGCAGGAGGAGGGGAGGTCAGCGGGTTGAAGTTCATCGCGGAGTTGCCCGGCGTCGCGGGCGCGCCGGATCAAGGTGGACAGGCCCTCCTCCGCACGGGTGCGCTTACCGCCGTAGTCCACCACCTCGGGGAGGCCGGTCATGAACACCATGTCGAAAGGTCGGTGACCCGAATGGCGCAGCCCGTCTTCAGGATGCCGAACAGGCCGTGCCCCGGGCCGGGGTCGGCCAATGCGTCGTCGAGGGCGGTCGTGCACACGACCAGCCGATCATCGAAGGCGGCGGCGATGAGCGCGGAACGGGCCGGGAAGCGGCGGTAAGGGTGGCCACGCCAACGCCGGCCCGGCGGGCGACCGCCTGATAGCGCCGACGCCGTGGGCCGCGAACACCTCGCGCGCGGCCTTCAGGAGGCGTTCGCGATTGCGGCGGGCGTCGGCACGCAGGTCCACGGCAGGCGGGCCGGAGGCCGCTCCGGGAGGCGCTCCAGCGGCGGGACCGGCGGCGTTGTGAGAGGGCCGATCAAGCAAACTTCTCATTTCCGGCCAAATGGCCGAGCGCGCCCGGTTACGAGGCTAGCTTGATCAAATCAAGCTTTTTCCCTTGAGCACAAGGAGAATCATGCACAACCTGGCTCGCCTGTCCGGCACTACCGCCCTGGTTACCGGCGCATCGGGCGGGATTGGCTCCGAGTTCGCCCGCAGACTCGCCCAGCGCGGGGCGGACCTCGTGATCGTGGCGCGATCAGGCGACAAACTGGAGGCTCTCGCCTCGTTCCTGCGCTCGACCCACGGAGTCCGGGTGCGGACGGAGAAGCTGGACCTGTCCGAGACCGACGCGCCACGAGCCCTGTTCGAGCGGACCGTCGAGCACGGGATCGAGGTCGGCTTCCTCGTGAACAACGCGGGCAGCGGAGCGGTCGGGCCGGCGGTGAAGGCCGATCCGGCGGCCATCGCGGCGATGATGAATCTGAACTCGCACGCTGTGGTGGACAGCATGATTCGCTTCCTGCCGGGCATGGTCTCCCGTGGTCGCGGAGTGATCGTGAACGTCGGAAGCGCTGCCGCATTCCAGCCCATGCCGTACGAGGCCGCCTATGCCGCGAGCAAGGCGATGGTGCAATCATTCACCCAGGCAGTCGGTGAGGAGATCGCCGGCTCGGGTGTCCGGGTACTGGCGGTGCACCCGGGCGTGACCGTCACCGGGCAGCGGTCCGAAGAAATCCTGGGCGTAGTGGCGAAATTCTGCGGCCTGCGGCAGCCGGAGCACGTTGTCACCACTGCTTTCCGCGCGCTGGGCTCGCGCAAGTTCTCGGTGGTCGACGGCTGCCGCTACTCGCTGTTCGTCGGTATGACCCAGCGCCTGCCAGCTCGGACGACCGTGGCACTGATGCGGCGGATCACCGAGAAAACCCTCTCCGGAGTGTGATCGGACCGGCCCGTTTCGTCGTAGGTCGTGCGGGCCATCCGGTCGCGGGAGGCGGACGTGGTTCGGAATCCCTGGGCTCACCACGGTTCGGCACCGCCTACCGATATCGCGACCCCGATTCCGCACTGATCGACGGCGAGCATCTCCACCCGCTTCGGCGTCAAGGCGGCTGCGACGAGCCGGCGCAACCACGAGCCCACCGCGGGTCCAAATCAGGATCTACTGCCGTAGGTGTGGGTGAGTTTGGTGTCAGTCCTTTGTGGATCGTGCGGGTAGTGGTGGGCAGAGGCGGCTTCGGGTGAGCATGGCCATGGTGATGAGTGCTTGTGGTGAGCGGAATCCATAGGCCCGTCGGGTGAGGACCCTGAGGTGCGTGTTGGTGGATTCGCTGCGGGCGTTGGATAGTCCGTGGTCGAGGGTGTTGCGGATGAGCGACCGATAGCGTCGGATGGCCTTGGCCAGCTTGACGAATTCGGGTATGCGGCAGCGTGCGGCCCAGGTGAGCCATCCGGCGAGCAGTGCCCGTCCGGTTTTGCCGCGTGCGGCGAATACAGCGCGGAGCTGCTCCTTGAGCAGGTAGGCGCGGTAGAGCCGGTTGTTGGTCTTCGCGATAGCCGCGAGCGTGGTGCGCTGTTCGCCGGTGAGGTCCTCGGGGTTCTTGAGAACGGCCCAGCGGGTTCGGTTGACATCGCTGGCCTGGCCGGTGTTTCCGTTTTCTCGCAGGGTGTTCCATAGTCCGCGGCGTACCTTGTCGACGGCGTTCGTGGCCCACTGGATGACGTGAAACCTGGAATTTGGGTCCGGCCAGTAACACAAGCTCGTCGGCGCCGTCGCCGATGATCAACGCGGGAAGCTGCCCCCGGTAGATCACCGACCGCGAATAGGATTGTTGCGTGATCTCAACCGTGATGCGCTCATCGTCGCGCCGGGTCACCATGACAAGACCTCGTGCACCACGTCGGCCACGGTGCCGTTAACCGCGCGGGTCGTGGTGCCGCGAACTTCACGCGTGGCTACCGCGTCGTCGTAGGACTGGACGCACACGGCGTCCGAGACGGCGCCGCGCTCGCGGACGTAGACCAACGCCGCCGGGTTGTTCGGGTCACCGATCGGTGTTCCCTCCCACCCGCACAGCACCAGGCGCGAGAGCGCCACCGTGTGCCGCGCCTGCTCGTCTGCCGTCACCGCTGACCGTCCCTTTCCGCTCCTTGTTGGATCACGGAACCACCATCGGGAAGGGCAGGCGCGATGAACAGGGGTTTGCCGTCTACCTTCGTCTACAATGATTCGCTCGCAGGGGGTGGCCGGTGGATGACCTAGGAGCGCGGCTCCGGAAAGCCCGCGACGATGCCGGGGTGAGTCTCGCGGCGATAGCCGCCCGCACCCACTACAGCAAGCCCCTGCTCGGCCTCCTGGAGACCGGCAAACGCACCATCAAGCCCGAACACGTGGTCGCGTACTCGCGCGCCCTGAACGTCTCGGTAGCCACGCTGTACGGCCGGCTGGATGACCCGCTGCGGGTCGCGCATGAGTGGCTGGTCGCCGACACCCCGGCTCAGCGTCACGCGGCGGCCGGGCGCCGCGTCGGTCCCAGTCTCGCGAGCGAGCTAGTGTCGTGAGTCGTTAATTCGTTGGCAGTAAGCTGCGAGGGTGTCGAGGATCTGGTCGGCTGGTTTGGTCCAGACGAACGGTTTCGGTTCCTTGTTCCATTCGTTGATCCACTTGCGGACGTCGGCTTCGAGTTCGGTAACGCTGCGGTGCGCGGAGCGGCGGAGTTTGCGGTTGGTCAGCTCGGCGAACCAGCGTTCCACCAGGTTGAGCCAGGAACTGCTGGTCGGGGTGAAGTGCACGTGGAACCGGGGATGGCGGATCAGCCACTCTTTCACCTTCGGGGTCTTGTGGGTGGCGTAGTTGTCCAGCACCAGATGCAGGTCCAGTTCCTTCGGCACTGCGGCATCGATGAGCTTGAGGAACCGCAGGAACTCCTGGTGGCGGTGCCGGCGGTAGTGCTGCGCGATCACCGAGCCGCTCCCGATGTCGAACGCGGCGAACAAGCTGGTGGTGCCGTGGCGAACGTAGTCGTGGGTCATCCGTGCCGGTGTCGTCGGCATGATCGGCAGAATCGGGGCCGTCCGGTCGATCGCCTGCATCTGAGACTTCTCGCCGACCGCGAGCACCACAGCATTTTCTGGCGGATTCATATACAGGCCAACGACATCGCGAACCTTCTCGATGAACTGCGGGTCAGTCGAGAGCTTCCACGTTTCGATCACGTGCGGCTTCAGCCCGAACGCCCGCCAGATCCGCGACACCGCCGACTGCGACATCCCCGCAGCCGACGCCATCGACCGGGTCGACCAGTGCGTATCCTGCCCCGGCGACTCCTCCAGCGTCTTGGTGATCACCTTCTCGACCTGGTCGTCGGTAATCACCCGCGGCCGCCCCGGCCGAGGCTCATCCGACAAACCCTCCAGCCGACGAGACAGAAACCGCGATCGCCACTTGGACACCATGTTCCGCGACACCCCGATGTCCTGCGCGACCTCTCCAATCGTGCCACCCTCCGCGCACCGCAACACGATCCGCGAACGCAACGCCAACGCCTGCGCAGTCTTCCTCCGACGCGACCACCCATTCAAGACACTGACTTCCTCGTCAGTCAGGACCACAGGCTCCGATTTCGGACTCGGCATCGCCACAGCCTACACGACTAGCAACGAATTACTGACTCACGACACTAGAGCGTCGCGTGATCGAGCTACGCCACCTTGACGACGTGATCGGCGGGGGTGACCTCGTTCCCCTCGTGCGACGCGAACTGACCGACGCGGAACACTTGGTCAACGAGTCCAGCTACACCGAGGACACCGGGCGACGCCTGCTCACCGTGGTGGGAGAACTGGCCCAACTCGCCGGGTGGGTTGCCAGCGACGCGGGGCAGTACACCGAAGCCCGACAGGTCTACCTGTCGGGTGTGTCGGCCGCGCAGGATGCTGGTAACCGGGCTCTCGCCGGGCAACTGTTATCGAGCCTGAGCTACCAGATGGCCAACGTTGGCGACCCCGCCGACGCCGGGCTACTCGCCCGCTCCGCCGTCAAGGGCGCCAACGGTTCCACCCCGGTCGTGCGGGCGCTCCTGCTCGAACGCGTGGCATGGGCAAGCGCACGCTCCCGCGACGCCGACGGCACGCGGCGCGCGCTCGACGCGGTAGACGACGCCTACGAAGCCCGCTCCCCGGGTGTCGAAGAACCGGAGTGGGTTTATTGGCTCGACCGCAAGGAAATCGACGTGATGGCCGGTCGCTGCCTGATCGAGCTAGGCGAGCCCGCCCGCTCCGAACCTCTCATCTCCGGCGCGGTGGCCGCCTACACCCCCGAACACGCCCGTGAGGTAGCGCTTTACCGCACGTGGATCGCCGAAGCCTACGCCCGCTCCGGCGACCTCGACGCCGCCCGCGCCGCGCTCCGGGCCGCCCGCAAAACCGGCGACGGGGTGAACTCGACCCGGTTGGCCGTGCGGGTCGATCAGGTGGCCCGGCTCGTCGGCGGGGCACGCCCCTGACCAAGGTCGCCGGCCCTTCGCGCAGGCGCGGCCAGCTCCGTCACGACCGCACCCTACGGGCCGAGTACTGCCGGGGAAATGAGGGAAAACACCCCACTCGTGAGCTACGGCTGTCACGAGGTTGTGCTGCTAGGGTGGTAAATCGACCAGTGAAACACCAGGTCGCGAAACCAGGCACGGTATAGGGCGTTATACACCTGGCATGCACGATCATGCGGGCCGGGATGTTCCGGCTTCTGCGGTGACGACCAGCGTGCCGACCTGGGCCGTTCACATCGCGCTGTCGGTTTCCTCCTGCGCGCGCAGCAGATCTTCGCGCGCGCGGGAGACCCGCGAGCGGACCGTGCCGACCGGGCAGCCGCACACTTCGGCGGCCTCGGCGTAGGACAGGCCGAGGAATTGCGTCAGCACCAGCGCTTCCCGCCGGTCCTCGTCGAGCCCGGCCAGCAGCAGGCCGAGTTCGATCAGGTCCTCGAACCCCGCCGCCCGGCTGCGCGCCGACTGCTCCTCGGCGGCGTGCTGCCAGTCCGCGGTGGCCGATTCGCGCGGCCGCGCGGAGCGCGCGCGGATCCGGTCCACGACCACCCGCCGGGCGATCGACAGCAGCCAGGTCCGTGACGAGGACCGAGCGGCGAACCGGGGCAGAGAGCCGAACGCCCGCAGGTACGTCTCCTGGGTCAGGTCGTCGGCCTCGGCCGGGCTGGTGCGGTGGGCGAGGAACCGCCACACGTCCGCCTGGGTCTCGCGGACCCAGCGTTCCAGCGCGGCCCGATCCCCGCGGCCACCGGCGAGTGCGAGCGCGGTGATCCGCTCGTCGTCGCTGCCACGGCCGATGGACACCCGCATCACGCTAGTACATGGCGGATCACCGGCAGTTCCCGGGCGCGCGGCGAGAAAGTTCCCGGACACCGGGAACTCGCGCCGGGGTACCGGCGACTACGGAGGACGTGAGCTGTGAAATCTTCCGTGAAGCCCTTTCGGCACGGCTGGACGGCGAGGCCGGGCCGGTGCCCGAGGACGAGGTCGACGCGCACCTCGAAACCTGCGGCGCGTGCCGGAGCTGGTACGAGCGCAGCGCCTCGCTCCGCCGGTCGATGCTGGTGCGCGCCGCGCCCGCGGTCCCCGATCTGACCGCGCGGATCATGGCGGAGACCCCACCCCCGCCGCGGGAGAAGTGGGGGCTGCGGGTCGCACTCGCGCTGGTCGGGCTGGTGCAGTGCGGGCTGGCCTTCGCGCAACTGCTGGGCATGGACACCGGCATGCACGACGCGCACGGCGGGGTCATGGAAGGGCACCTGCTCAACGAGAGCGCGGCGTGGAACCTGGCGGTCGGCGTCGGCCTGCTGTGGGCGGCGCTGCGCACGCGGGCCGCCTCCGGGCTGTTGCCGATGATCACCGGGTTCGTCGTCGTGCTGGCCGTGCTCACGACGGGTGACCTGATCGGTGATCGCGTCACCGCCGCGAGGGTGCTGTCCCACACCTTCCTGGTGCTCGGGCTGGTGCTGCTGTTCGCCGTGCACCGCCAGCATCGCGCGCACCACCAGCCAGGTCCGGATCTCACCGACGCGGTGGACACCGGCGAGGAAACCTCGGCGCAGCAACGAGGTGCGCTCGCGCTGGCCCGCCCGCACGGAAAGCGCGGGCGTACGGCGCAACGGCCCACCGGACGGCGCCGGGCCGCTTGACCCGGCGCCGCGCGGTCAGATCATCGCGAGCGTCATCACGCCCATCCCGAGGCTCATCACGCCTTCCATCGCGAGGCCGGTCGTGCGCTGCCCGGGCCGCCGCTCACCCCGGGCCGCATCGATCGCGCGAGAAAGCCAGACCAGCCCGGCCACCACGAAGACCACCGTCAGCACGACCGCGACGATCACCACGTGCGCAGGCCCGTTCGTGGCCATTCTGGCGTGGTCCATACCAGCGTGGCCCATCGCGGCGTGCTCACCGCCGGTCATCGTCATGGTCATCCCTGACATGGCCAGTGGCATCGCGAAGACCATCCACGCCATACCGGCCATCATCAGCGTGTGATGCGTCCAGGCGAACCAGCCGTGCCCACGAGCGGTCACCGCGAACCACACCGCCGCCGCGGCGAAGAGAATGATCTGCGGCAGCCGCGCGAAACTCATCGTCGCCGGCCACGCCATGCTGACCATGCCCGCACACATCAGCGTGTGCAGTACTTCCGAAACCGAGCCGGTGAACTGTGCCCGGCGCACGCAGCGGTACAGGCAGAATGCCGCAGCCATGGCGAAAACGAGCGTGAGGATCCAGCGCAATCCGGGGTCCGTGATCACCGGGTCACCTCCCGTCGCAGGCCCAGCAGCACGTCCACGGCGAGGAAGGCGAGCAGCGAAACCCCGAACACCGGCAGGAACCACCCCAGCACCGCCAGCACGAGCAGCACCGGCGCCAGCACGCGGCCGGGTATCCGCCGCCAGGCCCCGCGCGCCGGTGGGCGGGGCAACCCCGCGCCGTCTCGAACAGGCCTCCGCAGCCACCACATCCGGTATCCCCAGACCACCAGGCAGATCAGCGCGATCCCGACCACCGTGAGCACGATCTGGTTGGCCACTCCGAACAACAGGCCCATGTGCGCGTCGATGCCCCACCGGCTCAGCTTCGCGGCGAGCGGATAATCGGCGAACCGCAGCGTCCCGGTGACCTGCCCGGTGCCCGGGTCGACGGTCATCGAGTCCTGTTTCTCCGGCCAGCTCCGCCCGACCTGCGCCACGACGTAGTTCCCGCCGGGTTTGGCCGGCGGAGTGATCTGCACCGGGTCGGACAGCCCCGCGCGCGCCGTGGCCTCCCGCACCGACTGCCACCCGACGTCGCCCGGAGTGGCCGGCGCGCTCGCGGTCACCGACGGGGTGGTCCAGTCCCACGCGGACCGCAGGTCGGTGATGTTCGCCCCCGCGTGCAGCGACCAGGTGAGTCCGGTGGCGGACAGGAACAGCAGCGCGGCCGCGGTCCACAGCCCGGCGGTGCCGTGCCAGGACAGCAACCGCCGCCGTCCACGCGCACGCCGGACCGACCGGCGCCGGCCGAGCCACAACGCGAGCCCGGCGAGCACCACGACCCACAGCCAGCTCGCCGCCAATTCGCTATACAGGCGGCCGAAATCGCCCAGTTGGAGGTTGCGATGCAGGGTGTCGATCCACCCGCGTATCGGCAGCGCCTGGCCGGATCCGTAGGTCTCCAGCGCACCCCGCACCTCGCCGGTGTGCGGATCGACGAACACCGTGTAGTAGTAACTCGGTTCGAGCCCCGGCCGATTGAAGACGACCTGCGTCGTGTCGGTCTCGGACGGCGCCGGGCGTACCCGGGCCAGCTTGCCGTCCGGCACCTCGGCGCGCGCGATCGAGACCTGCCGGTCGAGCGGTAGCGCGCCGACGGCCGCGGGTACGTGCAGCTCGCGGGCGTAGACCGCCTGCTCCACCTGCGGAGTCCAGATGTAGGCGATCCCGGTCACCGCCGCGATCAGCAAGAACGGCCCGACGAACACTCCCGCATAGAAGTGCAGCCGCAGCAGCAAGGGCCGGATCGCCGCCCAGTTCGCACGGGGTGGCTCCGGGTCCGGGGTGAGATTCGAAGCAGCCGGCTCTGAAGTCGGCACTGACATAGGCGCTCCTCCCGCAGACTCCGCCGTTCCAGGAGTCGGAGCGCGGGGGTGACCGGTTCCCCGGTCTTTCGTGACGGCGGTCACTGCGGGCGATCCTCGGCGCCAAGTGTCCACAGAGGACAGTGCGCACTCGCCTCCGAGGAAGCGGGCAGCGCGGCCCGGTTCCTCGCCGCCGCGTCAGCCTCGCCAGCGGTTGTTCATGAAGGCGTCGTCCTCGTCGTCCATCTCGTCCGAACTCATCCGGGCCCGCCGGGCGGGGCGCTCGGCGCGAACCGGCGATACGGGCGGAGCCGGCTCCGGTCGACGGCCGGACGGAGGCGAGGATTCGAAGTCCAGCCCCTGCGAACCGTTCTCGGCCTGGTGCGCTTCGGGCTCGAAGTCGAACTCCCGCACCTCCTCCGGCTGTACCCGGCCCTTCTCGTCCTCGCGCTTGCCCAGCTCACGGCGGTACATGACGTAGCGTTCGGCGGCCTTGGCCTGCTTCGTCATGAACGCGAGCCCCTGCGCCTTGACCTCGTCGGTGTGCTGTTCACGCAGCGTCGCGCGGTCGGACTGCTCCCGGACGAGAGCATCCAGCCGGGTCCTCAGGCCTTCGAGTTCGTCCACTGTGTCCTCACTTCCGCGCCCGGTGGACCGGGGACAGCTCGTCGTCGTCATCGAGCGAACCGGTGATCCGCCGGCCCGAGGCGACGCTCGGTTCGAACAGGCCGTTGCCCTCCACCCGGTAGGTGCGGCTGCGGTCGTGGTCCTCCCCACCGCCACCGCCTCCACCGCCGGAGCCGCCCATGCCACCCATCTGCATCCCGCCGCCCATCGGGTGGCCGGGCGACCCGGATGGGGTGGCCCCGGGCTGCTGCGAGCCGGCCTCCGGTGTCCCGCTGTCCGGTACACCTGGCAGCCCGCCGCTCGTCGTCGGCGTGCCCAGCTGGGGTCCGGCCGGGGCACCGGCGAAGTGCGTGTCGGTCGGCGCCACGCCCGGCGCACCGGTATGGTGCGGCCCGGCCGACGAAGGTGTGTCACCGAGCGGAGTCCCGTGTTCCGGCAGGGCGCCACCGGCGGGAGATCCATGCTGCAGCGGCGTATCCCCGAGACTCGGCCCGTGCCCCGGCAAGGTGCCACCGGGGGGAGACCCGTGTTCCGGCAGGGTGCCACCGGCCGGAGATCCATGCTGCAGCGGTGTGTCCCCAAGGCTCGGCCCGTGCTCCGGCCCAGTGCCACCGGCGGGCACGCCGTGCTCCACCGGATGCACCGGCGACGGATCACCGGCCGGGTCCGGCATCCGGGTGCCGTCGAACGGCCGCAGATCTTCGGCCAAGGGCGTGGTGTCCACCGGCTCCGGGATACCCCTCGCACCGCCGATCGGCGAAGGAGACGTGTCCCCCGGCATCCCCTCGTGCGACGGGCCGCCGGTTTCGCCGTGTTTCGAGAACTCGTGCTTCGAGGGCTCGCCGTGTCCCGAGGGCTCGTCGTTCTTCGGAGAGCCGTCGTGTGCCGGGCCGGTGTCTCCCGGGTGGGAGCCGTCGTGTGCCGAGTGGTGCTCGCCGAGGGTGTAGGTGGTCGGGGTGCCGCTGCCGTCGTCGACCGTGACCTTCGTCGGGCCGTCCGGACCGTCCGGGCGTTCCGCGGTGATCTTGAGGTCGCCGTCCTGGATGTGGATCTTGCCGTCCGGGCCGGGGTGGTAAGTGTGCCCGCCGTCCGGGCCGTCCCCGCCACCGTGGCCGCCATCCTGGGCGCCGCCGGTCTCGTCCCCGGAGCCGTTCTCGTCCCCGGACGACCAATCGAGGGTGAAGTCCTTCGGATCACCCTCGCCGTCGCCGACCTTGATATCCATCCGCCCGTCGTCGCCGGGCTCGGTCATCTCGAAGGTCTTGCCCTTCTGCTCGACCTTCAACGTCTCCTGATCTTCGTCCCCGCCCTCGCCGTCGTCGTGCTCGCCGGTGGGGTCGCCACCGCTGGAACCACCACCGCCGTCCTCGCCCGGCTTGCCACCGTCCTTGCCGTCGCCGTCGCCGTCGCCGTCGCCGTCCTTGCCGTCGCCGGGATGGTCGCCGCCCTGCCCGGCCGGGTCGTCGCCCGGGGGCAGATTCGTGTCCGGGACCGGCGGCGGGACCGGCGGGCCACCACCCGTACCGCCCCCCGGCGAGCCTCCCGGCGGCAGATTCGTGTCCGGCACGGGCGGGGGAATCGGCGCACCACCACCGGAGCCCCCGGTGCCGTCACCGGTACCCCCGCCGGGCAGGTTCGTGTCCGGCACAGGCGGAGGCGCGCCCCCACCGGCACCGGGACCGGACCCGCCACCGGAACCACCGGGCGGATTCCCTTGCGGCAGATCGATATCCGGAACCGGCGGCGGAGCCGGCGGCGGCGCACCACCACCGGTGCCCCCACCGGAACCACCACCCGTACCGCCACTGCCGGAACCACCACCCGTGCCCCCACCGGGCAGATTCGTGTCCGGCACACCGCCGCCTTGACCGCCGCCGTGGTCGTTCGGACCACCGGGACCGTCGTACCGGTCGCCCTGGCCGCCGTGGTCGCCGCCGTGACCGCCACCGCCATAACCGCCGCCCCCACGACCGCCACCGCCGTGACCGCCACCGGAACCACCCGTCCCGCCCGAGCTGCCGTGGTCCCCCACCTTGCCGAATTCGTTCTTGACCTTGCCCAGGACCTTGTCCAGCTCGTCGTAGGCCTTGTCGGTGAATTCCTTGGCATCGTCGCAGCTCTTGACGAAACCCTGCTGATAGATCCGATCCCACATCACCGGGTTGAAGTGCTGCTGGATCCACTGCTTGGCGAGCTTCTGGCCTTCCTTCTTCATGTCCGTCTTGTCGCAGCAGCCGCGATCGTTGAGCGTCTGGTAGAGGTTCGTGTGGAAGTTCGCGTCCATCCAGCCCGCGATGGCGGCCAGATCGTCGTCGCTGACGTCGCTGCCCTTGGCCACCTTCACGACCAGCTTGGCCATCGGGAAGTCCGCGCAGGCCACCAGCAGATTCTTGTTGTACAGCTCGATGATCTGCCGCGCCTTGGTCTGGACCAGGGAGAAGACCGTGGACGCGGTGGTCCTGGTGGCCTCGGCGGCGTTGCCGAGCGACTGCTGCAGCTTGGTCGCCTTGGGCACCAGATCGTCGTTGTAGTGGTCCCACGCCGCGTCGGCGGCCGCGCCCTTCCAGGTCTGCATCAACGTGGTCAGCGTCGAGCCGGTGTCCTTGATGGCCTCCTCGACGGTGTCCGCGCCGGTCTTGAAGTGCGTGGCGTCCTTCATGAAGTGCTCGAAGGAGATCGCGCGCTGCTCGTCGAAGCGTTTGGTGATCTCGTCCATCTTCAGTTCGGTGGTGTTGCCCTTGCAATCGTCGGGCAGATCCTTGAACAGCGAACCGAAGGTCTCGAACAGCTTCAGCGCGGGCTTGGCGGTGTCCAGCAGCTCGTCGGAGGTCTTCGTGCCACTGGTGTCGTCGGGGGCGGGCGGCTTCTTCTCGTCGAGTTTTTTCTTGCCCTCGTCGACGGCCTTCTTGTGCTCGTCGTCGTTGTAGGACGCCTGATCGCCGGCCTGTTTGGCCTCGTTGTAGGTGTCCTCGATCGACGGCGGGCCGAACGCGTAGTTGATCTCCTTGGTGGAGACATAGGCGTGGCTGTATTTGGCGGCGTCCTCCTTCGGGATGGTCATCCCGTTGAACATGCACGCCGACATCAGCTTGCTCTTCTGATCGTGCGGGACGGCGGGGTCGTCGAGGACCTTCTGGATGTCCTCCCAGGAAGGCTGCGCCATCAGAAGGTCCCCGCCTGGTCGATCCGGCCGCTCTGGTCGTATTCGTTGTCGTCGTAGGCCTTCGCGCCCGAGGTGAGCCTCGTGCCGAGTTCGGCGAGCTTCGCCTGGTAGCCGGTGACCGCTTCGGAGAGGTTCCTGGCCCCGTCGAGATACTGCTTGGCGTGCGCGGTGTGCGCGTTCCCGAAGTCCTTCTCCGCCACGGCCGGCGTGGCCAGGTCCGGGTTGCCGTCGAGAAGATCCTGGGCGTACCGGGTGAGTTTCTTCGACGCGTCACTCATCGCCTGGGTGGAGGCGGTGTATCCCCCGTTGCCGCTCATCTGCGCTGCTCTCCTAGCTGGCCCGGCCGGCGCCGGTCCGTTCGTTCAAGGCGTCCGCGAGTACCCCCGCCACGGCGGCGATGTCGGTGAACCGGTCGAGCCGCGCCAGGCCGATGGTCACCTCGTGGTGGACCTCCAGCGCGGCCAGCAGCCGGACCCGGCCCTTGGAGTCCACGCCCAGCTCCTCCAGCAGGCTGTCCTCGTGCACGTCCGCGGGGTCGAGCAGGAACGTGCCGCAGACGATCTTCACGACCTCGGCACAAAGATCAACCACGGCCGCCACCGTACCGCGCCCGCGCGGCGGCCCGCGCGACTTTGCCGCTCGAAGTGCGCGGGAGACCACCCCGCTCGACCAGCCGGACCGCACGCAGCGTCAGGCCGTATTCGGCGGACACCGCACGCAGTACCGCCCGGCGTACCGCGACCGGATCCGCCGAGCCGGTCCACTCGGCCGCCACGACCGCGCCCTCGCCCGTTTCGCCGGTGACCCCGAAGGCTGCGACCCGGCCGCGCCGCAGCGCCGGATGAGCCTGTTCGGCGGTCGCCTCCAGATCCTGCGGGTGGTAATTCCGGCCGTCCACCACGATCAGGTCCTTCAACCGCCCGGTCAGATACAGCTCACCCCGGTGCCACACACCGAGATCACCGGTGCGCAACCAGCCGCCGTGTCCTTCGAGCCGGGCGTCGAACGTGTCGTCCGCACGGGCCCAGTACCCGGCGCCCACGTGCGGGCCGTGCACCCAGACCTCGCCGACCACGCCGTCCGGGACCACCCGGCCCTCGGCCACCGTGCGCACCCGCTGCCCGATCGGCCGTCCGACGGACACGAGTTCTTGCCCGCCTTCGGTTTCCACGGCCTCACCCGCGGCGAGCTTCGCGCGGTCGAAGGTGGCGCTCACCGGTCCCTCCGGACCGGCGCTGGTGACATAGACGGTGGCCTCGGCCAGCCCGTAGGAAGGCCGGTGCGCCTCGCGGCGGAACCCGAGCGGGCCGAACACCTCCTGGAACCGGGCGACTGTCGACGGGCGCACCGGCTCGCTCCCGTTCAGCGCGACGCGCACGCCGGAGAGGTCCAGACCTTCCGGCGGAGGCTCCGCGGCGGCAAGGTCGAACGCGAAATTCGGCGCCGCGGTGAACACTTCCGGATATCCGGCCAGCTGCCGCAGCCAGCGTTGGGGGCGGTGCACGAATTCCAGCGGGGCCATGAACACCGACCGGCAGCCGGCGAACGCGGGCAGGCACAGCAGCTGGATCAACCCCATGTCGTGGAAGAACGGGATCCAGCCCGCGCAGGTGGTACCTGGGCCGACCTCGTAGGCAAGACTCGCCTGCCAGCAGGCCGCGGCCACCGCCCGGTGCGGGATCACCACCCCGGCCGGGTCGCGGGTGGACCCGGAGGTGTACTGCAGGTACGCCGGATCCTCCGGCCCGGGCCGGACCGGTTCCGCCGGGGTCCCGGTGAGTTCGTCGACGACCACGAGCCGGTCCGCGGGCACGAACTCGCGCACCCGGGCCACCGCGCGGCGCGAGGTCAGCACGAGCGTGGCGGCGCAGTCGTCCAGAATCGCGGCGAGCCGCCGGCCGAGCCCGCTCCCCGCCGGGTCCATCAGCGGCACCGCGGTCATCCCCGCGGCCAGCACCCCGAAGAACGCGACCGGATAGGCGATCTCCTGCGCGGCGACGATCGCGATCCGGTCCCCCGCCCGCGCGGCCGCGCACAGGTGCGCGGCCACCACACCGGCCCTGTGGACCAGCTCGGCCCAGCTCACCGTGTCCTCGTTGGCGGCGAGGTGGTCCTGGTGGGTGTAGGCGGGCCGCTCGTCCTCGGCTCGGGCGAAAAGCCGTTCCACGAGGGAGACGCGCAGCACGTCGGCCGGCACCGCGCCCTGATCGAATGATGAAGAGGGCAACGGTCTCACTCCGGACCGGGAGCAGATACGGACGCGCTCCGCCCGGCGCTCCCCCACCCGGCCGGCCACGACAGGTGATCAACACTACCGTCCGGGCGGACCCTGTGGCCAGGCGCGGCTGCAGCCCGAACGGCTTCCAGCGGCGGCAGATCCCCCGGGGCGTTCTTTGTCCATTTAGGACAGATCCGGCGGCTTCGGACCGACGTGCCCGGGTAGCCGGTGTGCGGTGGAGGTGGGTCGTCCGCCTATGGCGCAGGACCCGCAGCGCCGTCGGCACAGCGTGCTCCCACGGCTGATGCGAGCGCTGTCGCCGTCTTCCCGCCTCGCGGCTTTCGGCAGCCCGATACACCCCTCACACGCAGGGCAGCGTCACCCGAATGGGTGAGTTTCGACGGGAGCTGCGTCACGACCGCCGTGGTGCCGGGTTTCGTTCGCGGGAGCCACGGTCCCCTCGTTCGTCGGGGGACGAGGGGACCACCGGGTGGCGGGTCGGCGCAGGGGGCCTGCCCGCCACCCGGCCCGCTCCCGCCGTCCCGCCCTCGGCGCACGTCTGTGAAGGGACCCTTCACGGACTCAGCGTCCGTGAAGGGTCCCTTCACAGCTTTGGGTCCCGGCCGGAACCGACGCGGGCGGCGCCCGGACGGGGCCCCGGGCCATGATGGAGGGCATGGAATCCACCCGAGTCGACCGCTGGCTGTGGGCGGTCCGGCTGGCCAAGACCCGCGCCGACGCCGCGGCTGCCTGCCGTGGCGGGCATGTCCGGGTCAACGACCGTCCGGCGAAGCCGGCGACCACGGTGGTCGCCGGTGACCGGGTCCGCGCCCGGATCGGCACGACCACCCGGGTGGTCGAGGTGGTGCAGGTGATCCAGAAACGGGTCGGCGCGCCGATCGCGGCCACCTGCCTGATCGACCGTACCCCCGCCCCGCCCCCGGAGGCCGCGATCCCGGTGGCCCGCCGCGAACGCGGCGCCGGACGGCCGACCAAGCGCGAACGCCGCGTCCTGGACGAGTTCCGCAAGCAGTCCGGCTGACCTCCGACCAGTCCACTGTGGACGGAGCAGGAGCACCCCGGCCGAACGCCGGGCGGACGGAACACCGTTGTGCGAGGCTGAGGTCATGGCCACCGTGCGTTCCTTCGTGACTTCGTGGACCACCGTGCTGCCGGTGATCGCGGTGGTCCTGCTGGTGCTCACCTGGGGCCGCGAGCTCGGGCCGGTGCCGGTCACGATCGTCGCGCTCATGCTGGCCGGGACGGTGCTGGCCGCGGTGCATCACGCCGAGGTCGTGGCACATCGGGTGGGGGAACCGTTCGGCTCGCTGGTGCTGGCGGTCGCGGTCACCGTGATCGAGGTCGCGCTGATCGTGACGATGATGGCCTCCGGCGGCGAGAAGGCGGACACCCTCGCGCGGGACACCGTCTTCGCCGCGGTGATGATCACCACCAACGGCATCGTCGGGCTCTCCCTGCTGATCGGCGCCCGCCGGTACGGCGAGACCCGCTTCCACCCGGAGGGCAGCGGCGCGGCGCTGGCCACCGTCGCCACGCTCGCCGGGCTGAGCCTGGTGCTGCCGACCTTCACCACGAGCAGGCCGGGCCCGGAGTTCTCCGGCCCGCAGCTGACCTTCGCCGCAATCGCGTCGCTGGTGCTGTACGCGATGTTCGTGCTGACCCAGACCGTGCGCCACCGCGATTTCTTCCTCCCCGTCGGCGCAGACGGGCAAGCGCAGGACGAAGACCGGCACGCCGCGCCGCCGGCACGCCGGACCGCCCTGGTGAGCCTGGTGCTGCTGCTGATCGCGCTGGTCACCGTGGTCGGGCTGGCGAAGGTGGAGTCCCCGGCGATCGAGACCGGCGTGCGCGCGGCCGGGCTGCCACAGTCGTTCGTCGGCGTGGTGATCGCCCTGCTGGTGCTCGCCCCGGAAACCCTCGCCGCCGCCCGCGCAGCGCGCCACGACCGGATGCAGATCAGCCTGAACCTGTCCTACGGTTCCGCGATCGCCAGCATCGGCCTGACCATCCCCGCGATCGCACTGGCCTCGGTGTGGATGCCCGGCCCGCTGCAGCTCGGCCTCGGCCCGACGCACATCGTGCTGCTCGCGCTGACCGTGGTGGTGAGCGTGCTGACCGTGGTCCCCGGCCGCGCCACCCGCCTGCAGGGCGGCGTGCACCTGGTGCTGCTCGCCGGGTTCCTGGTCCTTGCGATGAACCCCTGACGATCTCCCCGGCTCCCCTGCGATCTGCCCGCCGACCTCGCGGATGGCGGTTTCTGTCGGTGCTCGTCCGTATCCTGGCCGGGTGATGTTCCACCAGCCCCCAGTCCGGTTTTCCAGGGTCCGCCGGACCACCGAGAACCGGCGTCCCGGCGCCGTTCTGCCCGGAGTCCGTGCCGTCCTTGCTTCCCCTGCCGTCTCTCCTGCCCCTGCCGTCCTTCCGGTCCTTGCTGACCGGCGTGCCCACGCCGCCAGGCGTGTCGTCGTCGCTGCCCGTCGGGTCGCTGACCGTCGCATTCTCTCTGCCCGTCGCGTCGTTTTTGACAGGTGCGTCGTCGCTGCTGGCCAGGTTGTCGCTGCTCCCGCCGCCGCGGGCGGCCTCGCGAACGGCCCCGTTCGCGAGGCCAACCCTGGCGATCCAGCGAACCCGGCCATCGGCCGGACCGACCTCGCCGCCGGCCTGACCCTGACCACAGCTGATCCCGCCGCCGGCCCGCCCGCAACCGCGCAGCACGACGCCGAGCCCCACCTGTCGACGGAGCCCCGCCCATGACCGACCTGGCCTCGAACACCCAGGTGCGCTCGCCGCGCCCGCCCGCACGGGCCGGGCTGCTGATCGGCATGCTCGTGCTGTCGGCGTTCGTGATGATTCTGAACGAGACGATCCTGAGCGTCGCACTGCGGGACCTGACCGTCGACCTTCAGGTGCCCACCACCACGATCCAGTGGCTGACCAGCGGCTTCCTGCTGACGATGGCCGTGGTCATCCCGATCACCGGGTTCCTGCTCGAACGGTTCAGCCCACGGCAGGTGTTCCTCTTCTCGCTGTCCGCGTTCAGCGCGGGCACCCTGGTGTGCGGCCTCTCCCCCGGCTTCGGCCTGCTGATGACCGGGCGTGTGGTGCAAGCGTGCGGGACGGCGGTCATGCTGCCGCTGCTGATGACCACCGTGATGCGGCTGGTCCCGGCCCACCGGCGCGGCGCGACCATGGGCACGATCAGCATCGTCATCGCGGTCGCGCCCGCGATCGGGCCGACGATCGGCGGCGCGGTGCTCTCCTCGCTCGGCTGGCGGTGGATGTTCTTCATCGTGCTGCCGCTGTCGCTGGCCGCGCTGGTCACCGGGATGCTGCAGCTGCGGGTCGAAAGCGAGACCCGCGCGGTGCCCCTGGACGTGTTTTCGGTGGTGCTGTCGGCAATCGGCTTCGGTGGAGTGCTGTACGGCCTGTCCGCGGCAGGCGAATCCGCAGGCGCCGAACACCCGGTGCCGCCGTGGCTGCCGGTGGTCGTCGGCGTGGTCTCGCTGGTCGTGTTCACCTGGCGGCAGCTCCGCCTGCAACGACGGGACCGCGCGCTGCTGGACCTGCGGCCGTTCACCTATCGCGGTTTCGTGGTCGCGCTGCTGCTCACCGCGTTGCTGTTCATGAGCCTGATCGGCGCCGGCGCCATCCTGCTTCCGCTGTACCTGCAGACCGTGCTGCACGCCTCGACGCTCGTCACCGGGCTGGCCGTGCTGCCCGGCGGGCTCGTGCTGGGCTTACTCGGCCGTCCGGTCGGTGCCCTGTTCGACCGGGTCGGCGCCCGCCCGCTGGTGCTGCCCGGGGCGGCCGCGATGACCGCCGCGCTGTGGCTGTTCTCCGCGCTCGGCCCGGGTTCGCCGCTGATCGCGGTGATCGGCATCCACGTGCTGCTGATGGCCGGGCTGGGCCTGATGATGACCCCGCTGATGACCGAATCGCTCGGCGCCCTGCCCGACCACCTCTACTCCCACGGCAGCGCGATCCTCTCCACGCTCCAGCAGGTCGCGGGCGCACTGGGTACCGCGGTGTTCGTCACGGTGGCCACCATCGGCAGCGCCGATCGTACGGCGGGCAACCCGGATGCCTCCGGTCTGCAGCTGGCCTTCATGGTAGCCGGGTGCATCGGCATCGCCGGGCTGATCGGCGCCTGGTTCGTGCGCTCCAAGCGCCCGGCCGGCCGGGAGGAGACCTGACACCTGCCTGGCGAGGCGGCGAGCACGTCGGCCCGGCTCGTCGTCCGCCTTCGCGGCAACGATGACCGTCCGTCCACATCGGACCGACGGAAACCCAGGCGAGCCACGCCCGGCGAGGCAGGCGCCGCGGGAAACGCGGCGCCTGCGCTCGTTCGGCAACGGATCAGGCGGTGACCAGCTGCAGCCCGTAGGTCTGCAGGATCTCGTTCACCGGCTGGAACCAGGTCTCCCCGCCGGAGCCGCAGTCACCCCAGCCACCGGAGGTGACACCCTGTGCCTGGTCGCCGGTGATGAACGAACCACCGGAGTCACCGGGTTCGGCGCAGGCGTTGGTGTGCGTCATGCCGAAGACCGATCCCTCCGCGTAGTTGATCGTCTCGTTCAGCGCGATCACGGTGCCGCAGTGCCAGTGCGAGGTCGAGCCGGAGCGGCAGACCGACGAGCCCGCCGGAGCCACCCCCGAACCGCGCACCAGCTGGTCGCCCACCGTCCCCCAGCCGAGCACGACCGGGGTGGTCCACCAGCCATTGCCGATCCGGATGAACGAATAATCGTTGCCAGGGAAGGAAGAACCGGCGAACGATCCCATCTCGGAGCCGTCCCAGCCGACCACCGAGCTGCCGGCGCGACCGCAGTGCCCGGCGCTCACGAAGCCACCCTCCACGGAGAATCCGATCGAGCAGCGCACGTTCCCGTTGATGTAGTACGGATCCCCGCCGACCGTGCCTGCGGCGAGGGTCCTCGGCTTGGCCGCGGCCGCGACGGTCACCGGGCCGGCCTCGCGGGCGCGAGCCAGGAAAGCGTCGACATCCGCCCCGTGCGCACCGGGTACGAGCGAAACCACGACGCTCCCGGTACGCGGATCGGTGCGCCAGCCGCTCACCGACGCCGGCGCGGGATGAGTCCTGGTGGTCGCGTCCAGCTTCTGCTTCGCCGCGTCGAGCGCCGCGGCGGTGGTCCGCACCGGCGTGGTCTCCGCACCGGTGGCGCGGACCGCACCGTCGACCGCGGAATCGGTCACGCCGACGACGAGCTTGCCCAGCTTCGGGTCGAACCAGGCGCCGCCGTAAGCCGCGCCCGCCGCCTTCTCGGCGACCGGGAGCACCTTCGTGGCAGCCAGTTCCTGACCGAGCCGGGCCTGGACCTGGCTCGCGGTCAGGCCGAAATCACGTTGCATGGCCGCGAGCAGCCCTGGCGAGGCCTGTGCGGCCGCCGGGGTGAGCGCCGCGGTGGCGAGACCCGCCACGAGCAACGCGGTGCCGCTGAGGGAAAGGGTGATTCTTCGACGCATGGCCATTCCTCCGGGGACCTGGGGGAGAAAGAAACACACTGTGCGCAGAAGTGTGCGACCGGTTTCCGGAATGGTCCAGACCTCGCCAGGGTTTTTGTCCGTTTCCCGACACCACCGGCACCGGCAGGCATCCAGCCGCCAGCCGCCCGGAGCCCGCGCCGGTCCGCTGCTTCCCCCAGGACGGCAACAATTACCCCGCTCGGGCGATCAAGCCCCGGTCGGGGCCGGTCACCCGTCCGGCGGATCAGCCTCGCGAGCACCACCGCACGTCGGCAGAGCCCCGGGCACTACGCAGGGTCACCTGGCACCGCAAAAGGTTCAGCGTCCCGGCCCCCGAAACCCCACCCGCGCGAAGGCGTCCGACGGCTGAGATCGCGAGATCGCATAGGCGTAGACCCGGTTGGTCCAGCGACATCGGGCAGCGCGCTCGTATTCGTCGCAGGCGGTCTCTGCAGGCGAACTCGACCATCGGCAGGCACGGACCCGCACGGTCCGATGTGGACGGATGAGACCAGGGCATCGTCGAGGCCCGCCGGGTTCGCACGACAACCATGGCCACCGGGTTCAGTGGGTCCGAGCGCCCCGCGCCGTGCTGAAACGGAACTCGATGGTGACCGGCAGTTCGTCGAGGTCCAGCGCCTGCCGCAGCCGGGGCAGGGTCTCTTCGGTCAGTCGCTCACGGATCCGCCGCGGGTCACCGTCCTGCTCGACCGTCACGACGAGTGCCAGGGCCGGTTCCGCGCGGGAACCCGCCAGCGTCGCGCGGGCCGCGTGCACGCCCTCGCTCGCGCGCAGTTCTTCGGTGAACGGCACCACCGCCGCGTCGGCGGCCATCTCGGTGCGGCCCCGATCGGGATCGGTTTCGTAGCGCCACGAATGCGTCTTCGGCCGTCGTACGAGCTGGGCCAGCAGCCAGCGCAGACACAGCAGCCCGAGCACCACCGCACCGCCGGCGACGACGTAGAGCACCCAGGTGGGCGGCAGGGCGGTACCGGGCACGAGCGGCGCGCCCGGGTCCAGTACCCGCAGCCAACGCATGTGCGTAGCGAACGCGAACACCCCGGCGGCCACGAGGAGCACGCCGAAGACGGCCAGCAGCCAGCGATTGAGCCGGACCGGACGGTTCAGGCTGGTCATCACGAACTCCTCGTCGCCGAAACGGCCACCCGGACCGCGGGCTGTTCGACCGGGCCAACCTCGTCGAGCCGACGCGTCACCGCGGCCTCAACGGCCTCGGAGAGCCCTTCCGACCGCGTACGGTGCGTACGGACCCGAACCCGGACCCTCCGCCTCCCAAGCCGCACCTTGGCCGCCGAGACGCCGTCGACGCCGGAAGCGGCGGCGCGCAACGTCGAACGGTAGCTGGCCCGCGACGCACCCGAATCCAGCTCTCCGCGCAAGGGCAGCACCGTACGACGGCCCGGCAGGACAGCGGACAGCAGCAGGCACAACCCGAGTACCACGGCCACGATCGAGGCGAGTTCGAGCCACCAGCTGGTCCACGGCGTGCGATTCAGCGCACCGGCGACCGCGGAGTAGCTCACCCACGGCCGTTCGCCGATGATCAGCTGGATCGCGACCACCGCCACCAGCACACAGGCGGCCAGCAGGACCAGCGCCGTCAGCGTGGCCGCGGTGGCGCGGCGTGGACGTCGTTTCACTGCACCCTCCGCCCGTTCTCCGCGGCACGGTGCAGCGCACCGACCGTTATGTCCACTTTGGACACCGTGAGCCCGGTCAGCGCGCCGACGCGCTCGGTGAGATGATCCCGTGCGCGCTCGCTCGTGCGGGACACCGAGGCCGGATAGGCCACCGAAAGCCGCACATCCAGCGTCACCTGGCCGCCTTCCACCCGGGCGGTCACCTTCGCCGGGCGCTGGGCGCCGGCGGAACCGATGCCGAGGACCCGGCCCGCTGCTCCGCCGACGTTGTCCGTCTCGCGCACCGCTCGTGCCGCGATGGCCGCCACCACGGAGTCCTCGATGGTCAGCGCGCCACGCTCCGCGGCGTCCACAGTGGTCAGTGCCGCGTCGCGCACGGCCGCCTCAGCCGCGGTCACGGCCGGTCAGCTGCGACAGGTCGAGCTTGCCGTCGAGCACCCGGCCGACGAGCAGGCCCAGTGCGCCGAGCACGAGCACCAGCACGAACGCGCCGAAGCCGCCGAACGCCGCGGCCAGGCCGAGTACGAGACCGGTGAGCAGTCCCAGTTGTGTCGCGTTCATCAGTCCTTCTCCTTCACCGCGGTTTCCTCCGGCAGCGCCAGATCGGCCACCACCACGTGCACCGGGCGGTCGCCGATCCCGGCGGCCGAGCGGACGGCCTCGGCCAATTCGCCTGCCACGAACGGGAACCGCGCGGTGACCGCCACGGTGACCGCCTCCTCGCCCACCCGCACGCCGGGCACCCGGCGGGCGATGCCCAGCGTCACGACCTCCCCGAACCGCCCGCCGTGCAGCCCGGCCACCGCGGGCAGGGCGGTCACGGCGGCGGCGATCCGGTCCGCGGTGGCCTCGGGCGTCACTGCACCCGGCCGGAGTCGGCCGGGGCTTCCTCGTCGTCCCCGGGCAGGTGCAGGTCGACCACCTCGACGTTGACCTCCACCACCTCAAGGCCGGTCATGTGCTCCACCCCGGCGATCACGCCGCGCCGGATGGACCGGGACACATCCGCGATCGAGGCGCCGTATTCGACGACGACCTGCAGGTCGACCGCCGCCTGCTTCTCCCCCACCTCGACCGAGACACCCTGGCCGGCCGACGCGGTCGCGCCGGGGATGCGCTCGCGCAGCGCGGAGAACGCCCGTGCCGCGCCGCCGCCGAGCGCGTGCACGCCGGGGACCTCGCGGGCGGTCAGTCCGGCGATCTTCTGCACCACGACGTCGGCGATGGTGGTCAGGCCCTCCTTGGTGGCGAGGGTGCCCCTCCTGGGCTGCTCCGCCTCGTTCTGCGGACGGGACTTGGTGGCAGTCGGGTCGGCCATGGTCTCTCCTGTCGTCAGCTGCCGATCGGGACGATCGGCTGATCGCCACTACCCCGTCCGACACCGCCGCCGGGCAATCCGCACGCACCGGTTCGGGTGAGATCCGGTTCACCCGAACCGGTGCGTGCCGTTTCCGGTTGCCCCGGGTCGGGTAATCGACGGGCACAGTGCCCGTGCCGACCGGAAGGAGCGCACGCATGTCCCTGGGTGACAAGATGGGGAACAAGGCCGACGAGCTCGGCGGCAAGGCCAAGGAGGCGGCCGGCCGCGCGACCGGTGACGACGAGCTGACCGGCGAAGGCAAGGCGGACCAGGCGAAGGCCGGGGTCAAGCAGGCCGCCGAGAACGTCAAGGACGCGGTGGGTGACGCCGCGGGCAAGATCAAGGGCGCCTTCAAGAAGGACTGACCGTCCACAGTGGAGATTCGGGTGCGCGCCAGCCCCGCGCGGGGCTGGCGCCCACCCGTTCTCTTGTCCCGACAGACGTCTGGGCGCGGCAAAGGTTGCGTCGGCGTGGGCATTCTCTCCGGTACGCATCATTTCCTTACCATGGGGCATCTTTCCTTCGCCCGGCAGGGAGCCGGCAGACGGAGGTGACAGACAATGAGCACCGCCCTGACGCGTACCGCACTCACCCGCACCGCTGTGGCAGGTGGTGCGATCGTGGCTGCCGTGACCCTTGGTGGTTGCGGCTCGGGCATCGACGGCTCGGCCACGCCGGGTGCCGCACCGATCGCCGACACCGGCACTTCCGTGCCACCGAGTTCCTCTCCGGCCGGGACGTCGGTCGCCGGTACGCCTGTCCCGGATACTTCGGCCCCGGCCACGTCGACGTCCAGCACACCCGCACCCGACGGTGCCGCATCCGCTGCACTGTGCCCCACCGCGTACCTGCGAGTCACCCTGAACAGGTCCGCCGGCGACGCCGACATGCAGGGCTCGCACCTGCCCCTGGTGTTCACCAACACCGGTTCCCGTTCGTGCACCTTGCGTTCCGCCCCCGGAGTGTCCTACGTGTCCGGTAACGGTGGACAACAGGTGGGCGTCCCCGCGACCCGGTACCCCGGCGGCGCGAAAGTCACTCTCGCTCCCGGCGCCAGTGCTTCGGCGGCGCTGTTCCTGTCCAGCGCGCCGCAGAAGAGCGACTGCCACCAGGTCCAGGCCAGGGGCCTGCGGGTCTACCCGCCGGGCAACACCGGCGCCGCCTTCGTTCCCCTGCCCACCACGACGTGCAGCGATGGCGGCCCGTATCTGACGGTCGGCTCGGTGCGCGCGGGTGTGGCGAACACCGGGGCTTGACGGGCCGCTTCGAGGTACCCGGCGCAGCCACAGGGCGGCCCGGCCCGGCCCGGCTCGGTGGTTCCGGTTGGGGTCTGTACCTTGGCTCCTCGGCCGGCCACTGCGCCGCGGCCTGGCCGCTTCCCCGCTTCCCGCTTCCCCGCTTCCCGCTTCCCGCTTCCCGCTTCCCGCTTCCCGCTTCCCGCTTCCCGCTTCCCGCTTCCCGCTTCCCGCTTCCCGCTTCCCGCTTCCCGCTTCCCGCTTCGGGGAGCGTGCACTCGACGTCGGGAGAATTCCACCCGATTCAGCCATTCCCGCCTCATTGGGCACCCGGATCGCGAACTGATCGCGACCCTCGCAGCGAATATCGCGGCGATGGGGACACGCGCACCGAGTCGTGCGGCGATGGGGACACTCACAGCAAAGCGACGGAGCGAAGGGGACTGTCGCTGCGGAGCGGCGCAGCGAAAGGGACCCCCGCACCGCGAGAGCACCGCCACCGGGACCACCACACCAACCCCGCGATACAGCGCGACGAACGGTCACCGGCCGCCGAGGCGGCGGCGCATGCGGCGGAGGAAGGCAGTGCGATCGTTCTCCACCCGCGCCGCGACGCGGTTCGGGTAGACGTCGAAGACCCCCGACACGCCTGCCTCGTCGAGGCTTCGGGAGGCCACGCCCGCGGTCGGGGCGACCAGCCGGAGCGCGACGCCCTCGGTGGCGGCCCGGTCCTGTGCGGCGCGCAGGACGTGCACCCCGGCGGCACTCAGTGTGGTCAGGTCCGTGAGGTCGAGGACCAAGGCCTGCGGACGTTTGTCCAGAGCGAAGGTCACCGCGCGCACCACGACCAGCGCCGTGCCGTCGTCCAGTTCGCCGGACAACAGCACGGTGAGCACGTCCAGGTCGTCGTAGCAGTAGGACGACCTGAGCCGTGCCGATCCCTCGGAGCCGGCTGCCATTGTCCCATTCTGTCCTGCCACCCGGAGTGAGCGCGCGCACACTCCGCGATCGGGCGGCCGCGCGCGGGACCACGACGAAAGTCGGGTTCTTCCCCTTGAACGACCTTCGTCGGGTTCCGCAATTCACCGATAGTCGCGACGGTGGGTTCTTCACTGACCATCCCCGAGTCCCCATCGGTTGGAGCTGATTTCGAGTGCGCATAGCCCGAACCGCCGCCGTCGTGTCCGGCATCGCGTTCACCGCCTTGGCCGCCGCGTTGCCGGCCGCCGCCACCCCCGGCTCGGCGCCCGCGATCATCGACGGCGGCAACGCCGACTCGACGCACGCGGCCGCCCGGATGTTCGCCGGTGGCAAGGAGATCTGTTCGGCGACGATCGTCGCGCCGGACTGGATTCTCACCGCCCGGCACTGCACCCAGGGTGCCGAGGGCAAGCAGATCACCTTCCACGTCGGCGATCTCGACCAGTCGAAGGGCACCGAGGTGAGCGCGACCTCGGTGCACGACTCCGACAACGCGGACATCTCACTGGTGCAGATCGACCAGAAGCTCAAGACCGACTACGCCCCGCTCGGCACCGAGGGCGACGTCAAGGCCGGCGACCAGGCGGAGGTCTACGGCTGGGGCGCGACCTGCACCGACAAGCCGGAGAGGGACTGCCAGTCGCCGGTGCTGAAAGTGGCCAAGGTCAAGGTTGACTCGGTCGACTGCGCCGATGGCGCGGCGGGCGTATCGGTCTGCGCCGAACGCGGCGACGGCATCACCGCCGGCGGCGACTCCGGCGGCCCGATGTACGCCAACGGCAAGCAGGTAGGCGTCGCCTCGACCAGCGACCGGTCGACCACCACGGCCTACATCAACGTCACCCGGTACCGCGACTGGATCAAGTCGGTCGCGGGCGTCTGAGCCCCGTGCCCGGGTCCGGCGCCATGAAAACCGCCGATTCCACGAACGCACCCCGCACGGGCACCCGGACCCGGCGACGGCCGCGGCAGCACGCCGGGCGCCGACGAACCCGCACGCTCCGCCCCCGCGACACCTGACCGGCGAGCGCTGGCGAGACTACGAGAGCTGATCAAACTCCCGGAAGGAGCTCCCGTGTCCCGCAGGCTGACCCTGGCCTCCGCCGCGCTCGCCGCGGTCGTTTCCCTCACCGCATGCGCAACACCCGCGCCCGCCGCGACGGCCCCAGCCAGCGCGCCGAAACCGGATTTCGGCGCGCTGAAGCACAGCTTCGGCGCCCGGCTGGGTGTCTACGCGGTCGACACCGGCAGCGGCCGCGAAGTGGCCTACCGCGCGGACGAACGGTTCGCCTACGCCTCCACACACAAGGTGTTCAGCGCCGCCGCCATCCTCAAACGCGACGACGACCTGAACCAGGTGATCAAATACCAGGCCGGCGATCTCGTGACGTACTCGCCGATCACCGAAAAACACGTCGGTACCGGCATGCCGCTGCGAGACGTGCTGGACGCCGCGTTGCGCTACAGCGACAACACCGCGGCCAACCTGATGTTCCGGCAGATCGGCGGACCGGCCGCGCTGGGTGCGTCGTTACGCGGTCTGGGCGACATCACCACCCACGTCGACCGCACCGAACCCACGCTCAACGAGGCCACGCCCGGCGATCTGCGCGACACGACCACGCCGCGGGCCTGGGCCGCGGACCTGCGCGGCTGCGCACTCGGCCGGGGCCTGACCCCGGACGATCAGAAGGTCCTGCTCGACATGATGCGCGCGAACACGACCGGAGCGACGGTGATCCGCGCGGGCGTCCCGGCGGGATGGCAGGTCGCCGACAAGACCGGCAGCGCGGAGTACGGCGGCCGCAACGACATCGCGGTCCTTTGGCCCCCGCACCGCGCTCCGATCGTGCTGGTCCTGCTCAGCAGCAAGCCGGCCAAGGACGCCAAATCCGAAGACAAGCTGCTCGCGCGGGCGACCACCGAGGTTGTGCGGGCCTTGCCCTGATCGAGTTGTACCGGGTGGTCGTGCGGACTGCGCTGGACATCCGGCCCGCAGAAGGCGCAAGGTCGCCGCCCATCCACAGTGGACTGTTCGGCTGCATCGCGTGTACGACAACGAATGGTGACACTTCGAGTACCCGCCGCCGACTATCGCCCGCACGGGGCGTCGGGCGCGCGGAGGCGTGACCGCCGGAAACCGGTGCCTGGCCCGCCGTGAACGAGCCGGACACCGGTCGCGGAGAAGGTCAGCGCGCGTGCACGTAGTCGACCACGAGCTGCTGCGGGAACGGGGTATTCCCGTCCGGATCGCCCGGCCAGTCACCGCCCACCGCGAGGTTGAGGATCAGATGGAACGGGTGGTCGAACACCCAGCGATTGCCGTGCAGATCCGCCGGGGTGCGGGTCTGGTACGCATGGCCGTCCACGGACCAGACGATCTTGCCGCCCGTCCAGTCGACCGCGTAGGTGTGGAATCCGTCGGAGAAATTCGGCCCCTGGAACGGCGCGCCGATGCCGCCCGCGCCGGAGTAACCGGGGCCGTGAATGGTGCCGTGCACCGTGTTCGGCTCCCGGCCGATGTTCTCCATCACGTCGATCTCGCCGTCCGCGGGCCAGTTGCCGCCGCCCAGCATCCAGAACGCGGGCCACATGCCCTGCCCGCGCGGCAGCTTCATCCGGACTTCGATGTGCCCGCCGGCGGTGGCGAACTTGCCGCTGGTGTTGAGCCGGGCGGAGGTGTATTGGCACGGGCCGTACCAGCACTGGTGGCCGGAGTCCTCCTTCTTCGCGGTGATCACGAGGTGGCCCATGCCATCCAGCGCCGCGTTCGCCGCGCCGTCGGTGTACCACTGCCGCTCGTGGTTGTTGCCGTGATTGTCGCCGGTTTCGTAGTTCCACTTCGCCCCGTCGGCCGCCGCACCGGCCGGGCCGTCGAAATCGTCGGAGAACGCGGCCGCGGGGGCAGCCGAGGCGGAGGAGGCCATCGGCGCGAAGGCGAGCGCGCCGAGCAGCGACAGCACAGTGGGGACAGTGAGCAGCCGCCATCTGAAGGGGGGCCGAGGAGACGTCATTGTCTGCATCCCTAATTGTTCGAGGGGCGGCCCGGCGGCGCCACCCGGGAGTTTGTTGTGAATGGCAACAAAGTATGGCCCCGGGACCGGCCACCGGCAAGACAGAACGTGAGATATTTTCCGACCTGATGCCGGGCGACCACTATCCGGCCAGCCACAGCACTCCACTCGGCGGAAGCTGCAGCACCGCCGAGGCCGGCAGCCCGTGCCACGGCTCCGCGGTGGCCTCGACCGCGCCCAGGTTGCCCACCCCGGACCCGCCGAACGCCTCGGCGTCGGTATTGAGCACCTCCGTCCAGCGGCCGGCGGCGGGCAGCCCGACCCGGTAGTCACGGTGCGGCACCCCGGCGAAGTTCGCGACGCAGGCCAGCCGCGAGCCGTCCGCGCCGAGACGCAGGAAGCTCAGCACGTTGCCACCCGAGTCGTTCGCGTCGATCCAGCGGAAGCCCTCCGGCCGGACGTCCTGGGAGAACAACGCCGGGGACTCACGGTAGAGCGCATTCAGCTGCCGCGTGAGGTCCCGCACCCCGCGGTGCAGCGGCGTCTCCAGCAGCTCCCAGTCCAGCGCGCGGGACTCCGACCATTCGCGCGTCTGGCCGAACTCCCCGCCCATGAACAGCAGCTGCTTGCCCGGATGCGCCCACATGAAGGCCAGCAGCGCCCGCAGGCCGGCCGCCTTGTTCCAGTCGTCGCCGGGCATCCGCTCCCACAGCGAGCCCTTGCCGTGCACCACTTCGTCGTGCGAGAGCGGCAGCACGAAGTTCTCGCTCCAGGCGTAGACGAGCGAGAAGGTCATCTCGTTGTGGTGGTAGGCCCGGTGCACCGGCTCGTGGCCGAGGTAGCGGAGCGTGTCGTGCATCCAGCCCATGTTCCACTTGAAGCCGAAACCCAGGCCGCCCAAGTGGGTCGGGCGCGTGACGCCGGGCCAGGCGGTGGACTCCTCGGCCACCAGCACCACACCCGGGTGTCGCTTGTAGACGGTCGCGTTCAGCTCCTGCAGGAACCGCACCGCGTCGAGGTTTTCCCGGCCACCGTACTCATTGGGCAGCCACTCCCCCTCGCCGCGCGAGTAGTCCAGGTAGAGCATCGAGGCGACCGCGTCCACGCGCAGGCCGTCGAGATGGAACTCCTCCAGCCAGAACAACGCGTTCGCGACCAGGAAGTTGCGCACCTCGTTGCGCCCGAAGTTGAACACCAGGGTGCCCCAGTCCGGCTGCTCGCCGCGGCGCGGATCCTCGTGCTCGTAGAGCGGGCTGCCGTCGAACCGGGCGAGCGCCCAGGCGTCGCGCGGGAAATGCGCCGGCACCCAGTCCACCAGCACGCCGATCCCGCGGCGATGCAGATGATCGACCAGATACCGGAAATCGTCCGGTGAACCGAACCGCGAGGTGGGCGCGTAGTACGAGGTCACCTGGTAACCCCAGGAACCGCCGAAGGGATGCTCGGCCACCGGCAGGAACTCCACGTGCGTGAACCCGGTGTCCTGCACGTAATCGGCGAGCTGGTCGGCCAGCTCGCGGTAGCCGAGGCCGGGCCGCCACGAGCCGAGGTGGACCTCGTACACGCTCATCGGCGCGTCCGCCCACTCGGTCGCCTCGCGCCGGGCGATCCACTCCGCGTCGCTCCAGGCGTAGGCGGATTCGGTCACCTTCGAGGCGGTCGCGGGTGGTACCTCGGTGGCGAACGCCATCGGGTCGGCCTTCTCATGCCACTGCCCGTCCGCACCGAGAATGCGGAACTTGTAGCAGGCGCCGGTCTCCACGCCGGGTACGAACAGCTCCCACACGCCGGACGAGCCGAGCGACCGCAGGGCGTGCCCACGGCCTTCCCAGCCGTTGAAGTCACCGATCACCCGCACGCCGCGCGCGGTCGGCGCCCACACCGCGAAGGACACTCCGCGGACGGCGCCGTTCGGCGTGTCGTACGAACGTACATGCGCGCCAAGGACGTCCCACAGCCGTTCGTGCCGGCCTTCGCCGATCAGGTGCAGGTCAAGCTCGCCGACGGTGGGCAGCCAGCGGTACGGGTCGTCGGTGACCACGGTCTGCCCGTGGTAGGCGACCTCGATCCGGTAGTCGCCCGGGTGCTCGGGCAGGATCGCGGCGAACAGCGCGTCCGCGACCCGATCGAGCGGGTACCGGCGGTCCCCGGCGAGCACCGTGACGGCCTCCGCGCCGGGCCGCAGCGCGCGGACCGCGACACCGTGCTCAACGGCGTGTACGCCGAGTACAGTGTGCGGGTCGTGATGCGAGCCGTCCAGCAGCCGGTCGATGTCCTGCGGGGACGGAGCCGCCGCGGACAGCTCCCGGGGAACGGCGTGCATCGGATCACTGGTCACGGGATCCCTCACCTTCTTCGGTGCTGCGGGCGATCGCTGCCAGCGGCACGGCCAGCCAGTCCGGCCGGTTCGCGTGTTCGTAGGCGACCTCGTAGACCGCCTTGTCGAGTTCGAAAGCCCGCAGCAGCACCGCGTGCGCGAGCGGGTCACCGACCGGGCCGCCGGCCTCGGCGTACCCGGCACAGAAGGCGGCGCGGTTGCGCTGCGCCCACTCCTGCGCTCGCGCCGCCGTCTCCGGCCCGTGTTCGGCTTCGCCGACCAGGAATTGCTGCGCGGCGTAGTCGAAGGACCTGAGCATGCCCGCGACATCACGCAGCGGCGACTGCAACGCGTGCCGCTGCGCGACCGGCGCGGCGGGTTCACCCTCGAAGTCCAGCAGCAGCCAGCCGCCGACCGTGCGCAGCACCTGTCCCAAGTGCAGATCGCCGTGGATGTACTGCCGCGACACCGGCGGCAGATCCGCGGCGCCCACCGCGTCGAACGCCGCCCGCAGCGCGGGGACATGCGGAGCGAGCTGTGGCACCGCCGCGGCGACCTGATCCAGCCGTTCGTGCATCGCCCGCACCGTGCGGGCCAGCTCGGCCCGGTCCACCGGGTCGGTACCGAGTGCCCCGGCCAGATCCGCGTGCACCGCGGCGACGGCGGCGCCCAGCCGCTCGGCCTCGGCTGCGAAATCGCCGCCCGCCTCGTCCGGCCGCAGGTCCGGATCGGCCAGCAGGTCACGCACGCTCGTGCTCGCCATCGCCCAGCCGTCGACGGCGTCGGGCAGGTATTCCTGCAGCATGCCGATGGTGACCGGTTCCCCGGCCAGCTCACCGGTGATCGAGCCGACGACCCGGGCCACGTGCGCGCACCCGGCGGCCTGCAGGGCGCGGTGCAGCAGCAGATCCTTGTTGATGCCCGGGCTGAGTTTCCGGAACAGCTTCAGGATGTACTGCCCGCCGTACACCAGCGAGGTGTTGCTCTGCTCGGTGGTGATCGGCCGCGCGCGCAACCCGCCGGTGAGCTGTTCCCCCGGCTCGGCGGCGAAACTCAGCCCATCGATCCGGGTCCCGGCCGCCATCGCGTCGAGCAGCATCGCGGTGAGGTCCGCGTCGCCGCTGGCCTCGTAACGATCGCTGCCCTCGCCGAACAAGGCGGACGACGCGATCTCCGGTGTCCCGGAACGCCATCCGACGAGCAGCTGATACGGCTCGACGCGCTCGCCCTGCACCACGTCCACCACGACATGCCACAGCGCCGGATCACCCTCGATCAGCACGGTGGGCTCGTGCGGGCGGACCACGTCGACCGGGCGGTCCTTGCCCGCGAACCAGCGCTGAGCGGGCAGCCACTGCGCCAGCCGCCCGGCGGGGATCCCGTGCTCGCCCGTCACGCGTCGTCCGGCCCGAGCAGCTGGAACCAGTAGAACCCGTGCCCGGGCAGGGTCAGCAGATACGGCAGCTCGCCGATGTCCGGGAACCGCACGCCGCCGGTCAGCTCCACCGGCGTGGCCCCTTGGTGCGCGGCCAGGTCCAGCTCCACCGGCTGAGGGAAGCGCGAGAGGTTGTTCACGCACAGCACCACGTCCTGGCGCCCGTCCGGCCGGCGCCATTGCCGCTGGTAGGCCAGCACGCTCGGGTTCGAGCCGCCGAGATCGAGGAAATCCCCCTGCGCGAAAGCGTGATGCTGCTTGCGTACCTCGATCATCCGGCGGGTCCAGTTCAGCAGCGACGACGCGTTCTCCGCCTGCGCCTCCACGTTCAGCGCCTGGTGGCCGTAGACCGGGTCCATGATCACCGGCAGGTAGATGCGGCCCGGATCGCAGGCGGAGAACCCCGCGTTGCGGTCCGGTGTCCACTGCATCGGAGTGCGCACCGCATCCCGATCGCCGAGCCAGATGTTGTCGCCCATACCGATCTCGTCGCCGTAATACAGCACCGGGGAACCCGGCAGCGACAACAACATCGCGGTGAACAGCTCCTGCTGATTGCGGTCGTTGTCCAGCAGCGGCGCCAGGCGGCGGCGGATGCCGATGTTCGCCTTCATCCGCGGATCCTTGGCGTACTCGGCGTACATGTAGTCGCGCTCTTCGTCGCTGACCATTTCGAGCGTCAGCTCGTCGTGGTTGCGCAGGAAGATGCCCCACTGCGTGCCGGACGGGATCTGCGGCGTCTGCAGCAGGATCTCCGAGATCGGGAACCGCGACTCGCGGCGCACGGCCATGAAGATCCGCGGCATCAGCGGGAAATGGAAGGCCATATGGCATTCGTCCCCGCCGGCCGCCGGATCGCCGAAGTACTCCACCACGTCCGAAGGCCACTGGTTCGCCTCGGCCAGCAGGATCCGGCCCGGGAACTCGTCGTCGACCACCTTGCGGCACCGCTTGAGGAACTCGTGCGTGCGCGGCAGGTTCTCGCAGTTGGTGCCCTCCTCCTCGAACAGATACGGCACGGCGTCCAGCCGGAACCCGTCGATGCCCAGGTCCAGCCAGAACCGCAGCACATCGATCATCGCCTCCTGCACGGCCGGGTTCTCGTAATTGAGATCCGGCTGATGCGTGAAGAAGCGGTGCCAGTAGAACTGGCCACGCACCGGGTCGTAGGTCCAGTTCGACGTCTCGGTGTCGACGAAGATGATCCGCGCGTCCGCGTAGCGCGAGTCGTCGTCGCTCCACACGTAGTAGTCGCCGTACGGGCCGTCCGGATCCTGGCGCGACTGCTGGAACCACGGGTGCTGGTCCGAGGTGTGGTTCAGCACCAGATCGGTGATCACCCGGATACCCCGCCGATGCGCTTCGTCGAGCAGGTACACGAAATCCTCGACACTGCCGAATTCCGGCAGTACGGCACGGAAATCACTGATGTCGTACCCGCCGTCGCGCAGCGGTGAGGCGTAGAACGGCGGCAGCCACAGGCAGTCCACGCCCAGCCATTCGAGGTAATCCAGCCGCCCGGCCAGCCCGCGCAGGTCCCCGGTGCCGTCGCCGTTCGAGTCGGCGAACGCACGCACGAGCACCTCGTAGAACACCGCGCCCTTGAACCACTCCGGATCGCGCGGCGCGGCGTGCGCGTGCCCGAAGTCGTCCGCCTGCGGTTCCACCAGCAGGCCGTCCGCCGTCACCGCCTCGCCGGTGTGCGGCACGCCCGCCAGGCCCGGTGCCGGATCGAGCCGGCGCTCCTCGTCCATCCGTTCCACCTCAGTCTTGTCCCGGGTACGTTCGATCGTCCCTGCCGCGGCGCGCGCGTGCAGGGTGGGCGGGCGGGATCCGCCGGTCAGTCCGCGAGCCGGCGGCGCAGCGAGACCACGTGCGCCACCGCCCGCCACGGTTCGAGCCGCACGAAGTTCTCCGCGCTCCAGTCCCAGGTGTCGCCCGTGACCTCGTCGTGCGCGATCAGCCGTTCCGCCCGGTCGAACCCGAGCGCGGGCAGGTCGAGCCGCAGCGTGCCCTCCCGGGCGCTGTGCGGATCGAGGGTGACCACGGCGACCACCGTGTCACCGGTCGCCGGATCCTGTTTGGAGTAGGCGATCAGCGCGTCGTTGTCCACGTGGTGGAAGTGCAGCGAACGCATACCCTGCAACGCCGGGTGCGCGCGGCGGATCGCGTTCAACCGGGCCAGCCACGGCTCCAGCGAACGGCCCTGCGCGAGCGCGCCGGCGAAGTCCCGCGGGCGCAGCTGGTACTTCTCCGAGTCGAGGTACTCCTCGCTGCCCGGGCGGACCGGCTCGCTCTCGAACAGCTCATACCCGGAGTAGACGCCCCAGGTCGGCGACATCGTGGCGGCCAGCGCGGCGCGCAGCGCGAACATGCCCGGACCGCCGTGCTGCAACGATGCGTGCAGGATGTCCGGGGTGTTCACGAACAGGTTCGGGCGGCCCTCCGGCCAGTGCGCGACCAGATCGGTGCCGAACTCGGTCAGCTCATCCTTGGTGGTGCGCCAGGTGAAGTAGGTGTAGCTCTGGGTGAAACCGAGCTTGGCCAGCCCCCACAGCCGGGCCGGGCGGGTGAACGCCTCGGCCAGGAACAGCACGTCCGGATGCGTGTCCTTGACCGTCTGGATCAGCCAGGTCCAGAAGTCCGGCGGCTTGGTGTGCGGGTTGTCCACCCGGAAGATCCGCACCCCGTGCGAGACCCAGTGCAGCACCACGCGCAGCACCTCCTCGTAGAGGCCGCGCGGATCGTTGTCGAAGTTGATCGGGTAGATGTCCTGGTACTTCTTCGGCGGGTTCTCCGCGTAGGCGATGGTGCCGTCCGGGCGGGTGGTGAAGAACTCCGGATACTTGAGCACCCACGGGTGATCCGGCGCGGCCTGCAGCGCCAGGTCGAGCGCGACCTCCAGGCCCAGCTCCCCGGCGCGCGCGGTGAACGCGCCGAAGTCCTCGATCGTGCCCAGCCGCGGGTGCACCGCCTCGTGCCCGCCCTCGTCCGCGCCGATCGCCCACGGCGAGCCGGTGTCGTCCGGGGTGGCGTCCAGGGTGTTGTTGGGGCCCTTGCGGTTCACTCGGCCGATCGGGTGAATCGGGGGCAGGTAGACCACGTCGAAGCCCATGCCCGCGATCCGGTCCAGCTCGCGCGTGGCGGTGGCGAAGGTGCCGTGCACCGGGCGCCCCTGCGCGTCCACGCCGCCGGTGGAGCGCGGGAAGAACTCGTACCAGGACCCGAACGCGGCGCGGCGGCGATCCACCCACAGCTTCAGCGTGCGGCCCTTGGTGATCAGCTCCCGTACCGGGAACTCGTGCATGATCCGGCGGACCTCCGGCGAGAGCGCCGGGCCGGCCCGCTCGGCGAGCGGGCGGTCCTCGTCGCGCAGCGCGGCCGCGGCGCCGGCCAGCAGGGCGCGCTCACCCCGGCGCTCCGGCCGGCGCGAGACGCGCTCCAGCAGCAGGGCGCCGGTCTCCAGATCGTTGGCCAGCTCGCCGGCCCCTTGCCCGGCGCCGATCTTCACCTCGACCGTGTGCTCCCAGGTGGCCCACGGATCGCTCCACGCGTCCACCCGGTAGGTCCACATGCCCTCGGCATCGGGCACCAGCACCGCGCCGAACCGGTCCAGCCCGCTGCCCTGCTCGCTCATCCGGGCCTGCCGGGCGGCACGGTCGCCCGGACCGCGCCAGGACACGGTGGCCGCGACCGCGTCGTGTCCCTCGCGCCAGACCGTGGCGGTGACCGGAAAGTGTTCTCCCACAACGGCTTTGGCCGGATAGCGGCCACAGCTGACGGTAGGTGCGACGTCGTCGATCCCGAGCCTGCCGGACATGGCAACGCCCCTTTTTCCCGTGGTCGGACAGTGCGGACGCGAGCACTTGCAGTGTGCCTGATTCCCGCAAAGCCCTTGACAGCGGGGCCTTTTACCTCCCCCGCCGCCACCCGGTCGAGCGAACGCACCACCGTCCGGGCGGCTGTGAAGGGACCCTTCACGGACTCTGGGTCCGTGAAGGGTCCCTTCACGGACCCAACCGGGGCGTGCGTCAGGGAAGTGGGGTGGTGAGGTGGTCGCGCGGCGCACGCAGCAGCTGCAGGGAATGCGCGGTCATCCGGATCGTCGACTTCGGTTCGAGCACGCCGGGGTTCGCCGGGCTGCCGTCCGCGGTCCCAGTGTCCAAAGTGGGCTTGAACGTCTCGCCGTATTCCGGTCCGGGCAACACCACGTCCACCGGTTCGTCACCGGAATGCAACATCAGCAACCAGGAATGGTCCGTGACGAGCGCGCCTTCCCGGTTGCGCGCCTGGCTGTTCGACCCGTCGATCCACAGGCACAGCGTGCGCCGGTCCTCGTCGAACCAGTCGACCTCGTCGAACTCCTCGCCGTCCGGCCGGAACCACACCAGATCAGGTTTGCCGCTGAGGGTGGTGCGGCCTTCGAAGAACTCCGGCTGCCGCAGCGCCGGGCTTTCCGCGCGCAGCCGCACCATGCGGCGGGTGAAGGCGAGGATCGGCACCGCTTCCTCCGGCGGCGTCCAGTCGATCCAGGACGTCTCGTCGTCGAGGCAGTAGGCGTTGTTGTTGCCCCGCTGGGTGCGCCACATTTCGTCGCCCGCGGTGAGCATCGGCGTACCGGTGGACAACAGCAGGGTTGCCAGCAGGTTACGCGCCTGCCGGGCGCGCAGCGTGGTGATCGCCTCGTTGTCGGTCTCGCCCTCCACGCCGTGGTTCCACGAGCGGTTGTCGGTCGTGCCGTCGCGGTTGTCCTCGCCGTTGGCCTCGTTGTGCTTTTCGTTGTAGGACACCAGATCCCGCAGGGTGAACCCGTCGTGCGCGGTGACGAAGTTGACCGACTGCCAGGGGCGGCGCAGGTTGTGGTCGTAGAGGTCGGACGAGCCGGACAGCCGGTAGGCGAGATCGCGCACGCCGGTGGCGCCGCGCCAGAAGTCCCGCACCGTGTCCCGGTAGCGGCCGTTCCACTCCGCCCACTGCGGGCCGAAGCCGCCCACCTGGTATCCCCCGGCGGTCGCGTCCCACGGTTCGGCGATCAGCTTGCACCGCGCCAGCACGGGGTCGGTGGTGATCGCGGTGAACATCGCGGAATCACGGTCGAAGCCGCCCCCGCCCGGCCTGCCGAGCGTGCTCGCCAGGTCGAACCGGAAACCGTCCACGCCCAGCTCCTGCGTCCAGTACCGCAGGGAATCGGTGACCAGGCGGACCACCGTGGGCGAACCGGCGTCCAGGGTGTTGCCGCAGCCGGTCAGATCGGCCATGTGCCCGCGCCGGGTGTGCAGGTAGTAGGCGGGGGCGTCGAGACCGCGCAGGGACAGCGTCGGCCCGTCCGGACCGCCTTCGCAGGTATGGTTGAAGACCACGTCGAGAATGACCTCGATGCCCGCGCCGTGGAGCGCGGCCACCATCGTGCGGAACTCCTCGACCTCACGGCCTGGCTCGCTGGCGTAGGACGGATGCGGCGCGAAGTAGCCCAGCGGCGAGTAACCCCAGTAGTTGTGCCGCCCGGCGCGGATCAGCGCGGGCTCGTCGGCGTAGGCGTGCACCGGCAGCAGCTCCACCGCGGTCACCCCGAGCCGGGTCAGGTGCTCGATCACCACCGGGTGGGCCAGGCCGAGGTAGGTGCCGCGCAGCGGTTCGGGGATGAACGGGTGCTGCGCGGTGAAGCCCTTCACGTGCAGCTCGTAGAACACCGACTCCTCGAACGGCACCTCCGGCTTGATCCCGGTCTCCGGGCCGCCGGGCGAGGTGACCACCGACAGCGGCACCCGGCCCAGCGAGTCCACAGTGGATTTCGGGCCGCGGTCCGGGTCGCCGACGAAGCCCTGCGCCGCGACCAGGTCGGTCAGCCGTCCGGTGATCCGGCGCGCGTACGGATCCACGAGCAGCTTCGCCGGGTTGCAGCGCAGCCCGCGTGCCAGGTCGTACGGGCCGTGTACGCGGTAGCCGTAACGCTGACCGACGGTGACGCCGGGGACCAGCCCGTGCCACACGCCGAAGGTACGCTCGGTCAGCTCGATCCGCCGTTCCGTCCCGTCCTCGCCGATCAGGCAGACCTCGACCGAATCGGCGACCGCCGAGGTCACCGCGAAGCGGACGCCGCCCGCCTCCGGGTGGGCACCGAGCGGGAACGGGCGGCCGGCGAGGACCTGGTTGTCGGGTGCGGGTCGGGTAGCCATGGGCAGATCCTTCCAGTCCCGGCGCCGCGGCGGCTCCGCCACCGGGGGCTCTTTCCCGCCCCTCCCACTCTCCCCCACCCTCCGGGCGCGCCAAGGCTGTGAAGGGACCCTTCACGGACGCTGAGGCTGTGAAGGGTCCCTTCACAGCTCTTGGGCCGGGGCGGTGAGGACGAAGGAGTGGCCGGGTAGCAGGGCGGAAGAACCCGCGAAGCGCGGTTCGCCCCAGGAAGCGAGGATCGCGCCCGGGGTGCCGGAGAGCGGGACGGTGGCCGGGTCCGGGGCGAAGTTGCAGGCCAGGCGGAGTGCGCCGCGGTGCAGGACCAGCCACGAGCCGTCAGGCGCGGTTTCCACGACGAGCCCGGCGAGCCGCGGGTCGGCCAGCTCGGGGCGGTCGCGGCGGAGCCGGATCAGCATCTGGTACAAGGCGAGCATCTCGCGGTGGCCGTCGCGGCCCGGCTCAGACCAGTCCAGCCGTGACCGGGCGACGGTGGCCGGGTCCATCGGGTCCGGCACGTCCTCGGCGACCCAGCCATGCCGGGAGAACTCGCGGCGACGCCCCGTACGGACCGCTTCGGCCATCTCCGGGTCAGGGAAGGAGGCGAAGAACTGCCACGGCGTGCTCGCCGCCCACTCCTCCCCCATGAACAGCATCGGCGTGTACGGCGAGCAGAACACGACGGCGGCCCCACAGGCGAGCAGGCCCGCGGGCACCGTCGCGGACAGCCTGTCCCCGGCCGCGCGGTTGCCGATCTGGTCGTGGTCCTGCAGGTAGGCGAGGAACCGGTGGCCCGGCAGCACGCGCGTGTCCACCGGACGGCCGTGCGTGCGCTCGCGGAACGAGGACCAGGTACCGGCGTGGAAGAACACCTCGCGCAGCGTCTTCGCCAATGCGTCCGGCGCGGCGAAGTCCGGGTAGTAGCCGGTGGTCTCGCCGGTGAGCCGGACATGCAGCGCGTGGTGCAGGTCGTCGGACCATTGCGCGTCCAGTCCGTAACCGCCGCCGTCACGGCTGGTGACCAGCTTCGGGTCGTTCAGGTCGGACTCGGCGATCAACGGCAGCGGGCGGCCGAGCGTGGTGGACAGCGCTTCGACCTCGACGGCCAGCTCCTCCAGCAGATGCGTCGCGCGCTTGTCGACCAGCGCGTGCACGGCGTCGAGCCGGAGCCCGTCCACGTGGAAGTCGCGCAGCCAGCCCAGCGCGTTGTCCAGTACGTAGCGACGTACCTCGTCCGAGCCGACGCCGTCGAGATTCAGCCCGGCACCCCAGTCGGTGCGACCGGCGAAGTACGGGCCGAACCGGTCTAGATAGGCACCGGACGGGCCGAGGTGGTTGTAGACCACGTCGAGCACCACGGCGAGCCCACGCGCGTGACAGGCGTCGACGAACCGCTTCAGCCCGTCCGGGCCGCCGTACGGCTCGTGCACGGCGCCCCACAGCACGCCGTCGTAGCCCCAGCCGGCGACGCCGTCGAAGGAGTTCACCGGGAGTAGCTCGACGTGGGTGACGCCCAGGTCGACCAGGTGGCCCAGTCGCTCGATCGCGGCGTCGAACGTCCCGTCCCCGGTGAAGGTGCCGAGGTGCAGCTCGTAGATCACCGCGCCGGGCAGCTGTCGTCCGGTCCACGCGTGGTCGGTCCAGGTAAACTCGCTGTGGTCGTACACGCGCGACGCTTCGTGTACGCCGTGTGGCTGCCGCAGCGAACGGGGGTCGGGCAGGGGCCGTTCGTCGTCGCCGAGCAGGAACGCGTAGTCGCTGCCGGTGACCTCGGTGCGCCACCAGCCGCCTTCGGCCGTGGTCATTTCGTGGTCAACGCCGTCAACGCGTACGCGGACCCGGTCGGCCGTGGGCGCCCACACGGTGAACATCAGGCTTCCTCCCGAACCAGCAAGGCCACCGGATAACGATCGAACAGCGTGGCCGCGCGGGGTGCGTCGCCGACCGCACGGCGGGTGAGCACGTCGGTCCACTCGCCGTCGCGCAGCGGCAGGACGGTGTCCCGCCAGCCACCCGCGCGTTCGAGCCCGAGCGGCAGCCGGGTCACCGCCACGACCAGCCGCTCCCCTCGTTCGAACGCGAGCAAGTGGTCGGCGGCGAGGCCCTCGGCGTGTAGCGGACGGTAACCGGTGAACAGCTCCGGCCGATCCCGGCGCAGGGCCAGAACCCGGTGCACGACAAGGAGTTTCGCCGCCCCGGACGCGTCGATCGCGGGCTGCTGCCCCGCCTGTACGCGCGCCAGGATCTCCCGGCGGGACAGGTAGTCGACCGGGCGCCGGTTGTCCGGGTCGACCAGCGAGTGGTCCCACAGCTCGGTGCCCTGGTAGACATCCGGCACGCCGGGTCCGGCCAGTTGCACCAGCTTCTGGCCGAGCGAGTTCGACCAGCCCGCGCCCCGCACCCTGGCGACGAACGCCGCCACGTCGGCGGCCAGCTCGGCGTCGGCGAGCACCTCGTCCGGCCACGCGGCGACGGCCTGTTCGAACTCCTCGTCGTGGTCGGTCCAGCTGGTGCGGAGCTTGGCCTCCTTGGCCGCCTTGTCCAGGTAAGCGCGCAGCCGTTCGGGCGAGATCGGCCAGGCACCGACCAGGGTCTGCCAGGCCAGCAGGTTCAGCGCGGGTTCGCTCAGCCCACGCCGGGCAGTCCACCGGCGTACCGCGGCGACGAACTCGTCGGCCACTTCGGACAGTGCGGCGAGCCGTGCCCGGGTGTCCTCGGACCGTTTGGTGTCGTGCGTGGTCAACGTGGTCATGGTGGTCGGCTGCGCAGCGGCGCGGCCCGCGGCCAGCGTGTGGAAATCCGGCACGGCCAGGCCGAACCGGTCCGGGCTGCCGCCGACCTCGTTCAGCGCGGCGAACCGGGTGAACCGGTAGAACGTGGTGTCCTCGGTGCCCTTCGCCACGACCATTCCCGAGGTCTGCTGCAGGCGCGTGGCCAACTCGCCCTGCGGCGCGCCCCGCACCTGGCTGTCGAGCGCGTCGAACGCCGGGGCCAGCTCCGGACGGCGACCCCGCGCCCGCTCCACCGCAGCCGCCCACGTGCGCGCGCCCTCCGGCAGATACGAGCGGTAGACCCCGAACGCGATCATCACCTCGGCGACCGCCGCGCGCGCCGCCTCCGGATCGACCCCGCCGAGCAGCGCGGCGATCCGACGCACCTCGGCGACCAGGATCTCGTCGGTGACCAGGCGCCGTGAACGCTCCTCGACCTCCACGTACCCGGTCCGCGCGCCCTGTTCGGCCGTCAGCCGGGTGAACACCGGCGCCGCGGACGGGTCGATGAACACCCCCGCGATCTCGCCCAGCGCGTCGTAACCGGTGGTGCCGTCGACCGGCCAGCTCTGCGGCAGCGCCTCGCCCGGGTGCAGGATCTTCTCCACCACCAGCCACGCGTTCGGCGCCCCGGCGCGCAGCCTGCGCAGGTAGCCGCCGGGATCGGCGAGACCGTCCGGATGGTCCACCCGCAACCCGGTGACCTCGCCCGCGGACACCCAGCGCAGCACCTCGCCGTGCGTCTCGGCGAACACCTCGGGACGTTCCACGGACACCGCGGCCAGATTCGTGATGTCGAAGAACCGCCGGTAGTTCAGCTCGCGGTTGCCGCGCCGCCAGCCGACGAGTTCGTAATGCTGCCGCGCGTGCACCTCCTGCGGCGTGCCTTCGCCGGTGCCGGGCGCGATCGGGAACCGGTGCTCGTAGTAGGCGAGTTCGTCGCCGTCCACGGTCAGCTCGGCCACCGCCGCGTCGTCGCCGAGCACCGGCAGGAGCAGCCTGGCACGGCTCCAGTCGATGTCGAAGAACTCCGCGTACGCCGAATCACGGCCGTGCCGCAGCACGTCCCACCACCAGCGGTTCGCCTTGGGCACCTCGACGGACATGTGGTTCGGCACGATGTCGACCACGAACCCCAGCGCGGCGTCTTTCACCTGCGCCACCAGGGTTTTCCGGCCTTCCTCCCCGCCGAGTTCCGGACGTGCCCTGGTCGGATCGGTGACGTCGTAGCCGTGCGTGGACCCGGGGGTGGCGTCGAGCATCGGCGAGCCGTACAACGCGCCGACGCCCAGTTCCCTGAGGTAGCCGACGATTCCCGCGGCTTCGAGGAAACCGAACTCCGGACGCAGCTGCACGCGGTAGGTCGAAGTGGGAGTGCTCATTCGTCAACGTCCTCCTGTGCCTTGCGGGATACCCGCACCCAGTCGGCCGCACGAGCAAGCTGACGCGATTGTGTACTCATACGTCCTCCTCACGTGCCGTACGCTGCAGCACCACGAGCGACCGCGCCGCCAGGGTGAACTTGCCACCGCCCTCGACCGGTTCCGCGCCGCTACAGCCGACCTCGCCGGTGGCGGTGTCCAGCACGACCGTCCACTCGCGACCGTAGCCGTTGCCCGGCAGCGTAACCGCGAGATCCTCCCAGTAGGCGTTGAACGCCAGCAGGAACGAATCGTCGGACACCGGCATCCCGCGTGGGTCGAGGTCCGGGATGCCCTCGCCGTTGAGGAAGATCACCATCGACTTGCCGAAGCCGTCGTCCCAGTTCTGCTCGGTCATCTCCACGCCCGCCGGGGTGAACCAGGCGATGTCGCCGAGTTCCGCGCCGCCGCGCACCGGCTTGCCCTGGAAGAACCGGCGGCGCCGGAACACCGGATGCGCCTTGCGGAAGGCGGTCAGCGCGGCGGTGAACGCGACCAGATCGGCGTTCTCGGTGACCTGGTCCCAGTCCATCCAGGACAGTTCGCTGTCCTGGCAGTAGGCGTTGTTGTTGCCTTCCTGCGTGCGGCCCATCTCGTCGCCGTGCAGCAGCATCGGCACGCCCTGGGACAGCAGCAGCGTGGCCAGCAGGTTGCGGCGCTGGCGGGCGCGCAGCCGCAGCACCCCGGCGTCCTCGGTGAGACCCTCCACCCCGCAGTTCCACGAGCGGTTGTCGTCCGCGCCGTCGCGGTTGCCCTCGCCGTTGGCCTCGTTGTGCTTTTCGTTGTAGGAGACCAGATCCGCCAGGGTGAACCCGTCGTGCGCGGTGACGAAGTTGATCGAGGCGAACGGGCGGCGCCCGTCGTCCTGGTACAGATCCGAGGAACCGCTGATCCGGGAGGCGAACTCGCCCAAAGTGGACGGTTCCCCGCGCCAGAAGTCCCGCACCGTGTCGCGGTACTGCCCGTTCCACTCGGTCCAGCCCGGCGGGAAGTTGCCCACCTGGTAGCCGCCCGGCCCGACGTCCCAGGGCTCGGCGATCAGCTTGACCTGGCTCACGATCGGGTCCTGCTGCACCAGGTCGAAGAAGGTGGACAGCCGGTCCACGTCGTAGAACTCCCGGGCCAGCGCGGAGGCGAGGTCGAACCGGAAACCGTCCACGTGCATCTCGGTGACCCAGTAGCGCAGCGAGTCCATGATCAGCTGCAGGGTGTGCGGGTTGCGCACGTTCAGCGAATTCCCGGTGCCGGTGTAGTCCATGTAGTACTGCGGATCGTCCTCCACCAGCCGGTAGTAGGCCTCGTTGTCGATCCCCCGCATCGACAGCGTCGGACCGAGCTGGTTGCCCTCCGCAGTGTGGTTGTAGACCACGTCGAGGATCACCTCGATGCCCGCTTCGTGCATGGCGCGCACCATGCCCTTGAACTCCGGTACCTGACCGCCCTGTCCGGGCATGGCGGCGTACGCGTTGTGCGGCGCGAAGTAGCCGATCGTGTTGTAGCCCCAGTAGTTGCGCAACCCCCGCCCGTCGAGAGCGTGGTCGGTGACGAACTGGTGTACCGGCATCAGCTCCACCGCTGTCACGCCCAGCTTCTGCAGGTGCTCGACCACCGCCGGGTGCGCCAGCCCCGCGTACGTGCCGCGTAGCCGTTCGGGGACGAACGGATGCGTCATCGTCATGCCGCGTACGTGCGTCTCATAGATGACGGTCTCGTGGTACGGCGTGCGCGGCGCACGGTCGTTGCCCCAGTCGAAGAACGGGCTCACCACCAGTGAGTACGGCACGTAGCCCGCGGAGTCGTCGTCGTTGCGCTGCTCCGGGTCGTCGAACCGGTAGCTGAACAGCGCCTCGCTCCAGTCGACCCCACGCGAGAGCGCCTTCGCGTACGGGTCGATCAGCAGCTTGTTCGGGTTGCAGCGCAGGCCCTTCGCGGGCTCGTACGGGCCGTGTACGCGGAACCCGTACCGCTGCCCGTGCCCGACGGCGAGCAGGTAGCCGTGGTGCACGAACCCGTCGACCTCCTCCAGCCGGATCCGGGTCTCGGTCCCCTGCTCATCGAACAGGCACAGCTCCACGTACTCGGCGACCTCGGAGAACAACGCGAAGTTGGTCCCCACACCGTCGTAGGTGGCGCCGAGGGGGTAGGGCTTTCCGGGCCAGGGCCGCACGGGCTCTCCTTCGGGACTTCGGGTCGGGCTTCAGCTGCTGGGCAACGGACGGGCCGCGGCGAGCGGGGCGATCGCCGCCCACACGCGCGGGTCGGCGAAGAACTCGTCGACGGTGACGGGCAAGGGAATCCGCCAGTTGGGGTACTCGTCCACGGTGCCGGGCAGGTTCGGCTGACGCCGCTCGCCGACCACGTCGGCGGGCGCGGTGAGCACCAGCCGCGAAGCCGCCGACGCCAGCAGCGCGTGCAGGGCGAGCACCGGGTCGTCGTCCGGGATCCCTTCGCGGGCAACGAGTTCGAGCAGCATGCGGCGCTCCTCGTCAGCCGCGGCGTACTCCTCTTCGCTGGTGCGGGTGAGCAGGCCCAGCTCGGAGCGCACGCGTACGTGCTCCGCGGAGAGCCAGCCGGAGACTGTCGGCAGGTCGTGCGTGGAGATGCTCGCCATCGCGGCGGGATCCCACTTCTCCGGCCGCACGAACGGCTGGTCCGGGGCGTCCCAGTCGCGCTGGAACCACAGCACCGCGGAGCTGAGCAGCCCCCGCTCGTGCATGGTCTCGGTGACGACGTCTTCGACGGTGCCGAGGTCCTCGCCCACCACCACGGCCCCGGCGCGGTGCGCCTCCAGCGCCAGCACGCCGAGCATCGCTTCGGCGTCGTAGTGCACGTACGTCCCCCGGCCGGCCGGTTCGCCGGGCGGGATCCACCACAGCCGCCACATCCCGGCGACGTGGTCCACGCGGATACCGTCGGCATGCTGCAGCACCCCGCGTACGACGTCGCGGAACGGCCGGTACCCGGCCGCGGCGAGCCGGTCCGGCCGCCACGGCGGCAGATTCCAGTCCTGACCCTGCTGGTTGAAGGCGTCCGGCGGCGCGCCGACGCGCACGCCCGGGGCGAACACGTCGCGGTCGGCCCAGGTGTCCGCGCCGCCGGGATGGACGCCGACCGGCAGGTCGTGCACCACGCCCACCGGCATCCCGGCCGCCCGCGCGGCGCGGCGTGCGGCGTCGAGCTGCTCGTGGCAGAGGTGTTGCAGCCAACCGTGGAACTCGATCCGCCCGGCCAGCTCACGACGCGCTGCGGCGACTTCGACACTGCCCGGATCGCGCAGCGGCTCCGGCCACTCCCGCCAGTCGTGGCCGTGCACCTCGGCGAGCGCGCAGAACGTCGCGAACTCACGCAGATCGTCGTCGAGGACGATCGGGTGCGGATGGAACGGCCGGAGCAGCTCAAGCGCCGCGAGTTTGGCCGTCCAGACCGCGTCGTAGTCGATCAGTCCTTCGCCTGCGGCCGGACCACGCAGCTTCGCGCGGGTCTCCTCGTCGGCCCGCGCGTACGCGTCGGTGTCGGTGACGCGTAGGTACAGCGGGTTCGCGAACCGGCGGCTGGACGGCGAATACGGCGAGCGCTCCACGGGATGCGCCGGGGCGATCGCCTGCACCGGGTTGACCAGCAACACGCCCGCGCCGAGTTCCGCGGCCGACCGGGTGGCCATCGTGGCGAGGTCGCCGAAGTCGCCCATGCCCCAGGACTGCGGCGAATGCAGGGCGTAGAGCTGCAGCATCCAGCCCCACGCCGGGGGCACCGCGGGCAGCCGGTCCGGGACGACCGCCAGCGGGATCCGCCGGTCCGCGGTCACCACCTCGTGCCAGCCCAGCGGCAGGTCGGCCGGCACCGTGGTGCCGACGTCACGACTCGTCCCGTCCTCCAGCTCCACGGTGGCGGACACGCCCAGCGCACGCTCCCGCCCGGCGCGGACGATCAACGTGGCCGGCAGGCCGCCTTGCTCACGAGCCCGCCGCACCGCGGCCAGCTCCCGCCGGAGCGCCTCCGGCGTCGCGGCGTCCACGTCCAGCTGCGCGAGCACGGCGACCACGACGTCGGCTTCGACGGCCACCTCGATCTGGCCGGAGTTCTCGTACCGGGTGGCCACCCCGTGCGCGGCGGCGAGTTCGGCCAGTTCCGGGGACACGAGCGGGTTCGGGGATCCGGGAGCGGGGCTCTGCACCGGTCCAGTCTCCCGGCCACCGGGCCCGCCCGCCATTCGCCCCGCCGCATCGCGAAGGCGAAGCGGTGACCGGCCGGTCGGGGGGCGTGCCGGCCGGTCACCGCCCACACCGAACACAGAGGGCCGCTCGCCCCGAAAATGACGCGTGGCAGCGGACTTCACTCTTTCGAGTTGGTTTCCCGTTTTCGGGTGGGCGGTGCACTCCGACGCCGGTAGAAGACCGGGAGGAGGCGCCTCCGCATGCCCGGCCGCGCATGTTTCCCGACTGGCTCATCCTCAGTGGACAGTCCGGCGACCGGATCACCATTCCCCCCACTTGGCAATCCTCCCGGCACACCACCGGGCGAATCACGTCGACGACCCGGCCGCGCACCCCGCTGCGGCAGCCGAGAATCCGCGCCGAGCCGAGCGGCCACACGCCCGACGACCCCGCAACGCCCCAGCCCCACGCTGCCGACCCCGGCCGCCCGAAATACCCCCGCCCCACCACGCCCGACAACCGCACGCTCACGCCCCACCACACTCCGGCACCCCGAATCCGCGCGCCCCACGCGTTCCAGCCCCGGCAAGGCCCACGACGCCGCAAACCCGCACGCTCGGACCCCACCACGCATGAAGGTAAGCGCTGTGAAGGGTCCCTTCACGGACGCTGATAGGGCTTTGTTATGGGGGTAGTTCTCGTTGACAGAGGGCGCAGGCCCCGGTCCAGCATGTGAGCAGGTTCTGCAGGAGCAGGGCGACCTGTCCGAGTGTCAGGCCGGGGCCGCGTTTTTTACTGTGCGGGCGCGGTATTCGGTGAGGAACAGCAAGGC
>NZ_QZFV01000059.1:0-507 GCF_003600245.1 Amycolatopsis panacis | reverse complement strand
GGGGTGACCAGGCTGGTGCCTTGGTAGCCTTTGTCGCCGATGCCGCCGCCGGAGTTTCGGACGACCTCAGCAATGGGTGTCTCGTCGAACGCCTTCTTGTCGTGCGTTTTTCCGGGGAGTGGGTCCGAAATGTAGATCGGCATCCCGTCTAGCAGGCCGACCAGTTGCGCGTTGAAGCCGGTGGTGCCGTGTTTCCGGCTCCACAGCTCCTTGTGCTCAGCGTAGGACCAGCACGGCGCGATGGTGCCATCGACCAGGCACACCCTGCCCTTTACCATCTCGATGGCCTCCTCCGCAGTTGGCACGAACTCCTCCAGCACCGCCTTGATTATCGGCACCAGAACCGTGACGATCCTCGATATCGTCGGCTGCGAGATATCCCACATATCGCCAAGAAACTCCTGCGTCCCGTTATGACGCAGATACATGCACGCGATCTCCACCGCCCGGTGCAATCCACACGACTTCGGCCGCCCGATCTTCTTATTCCACGGCTCGGTCAACGAT
>NZ_QZFV01000058.1:0-512 GCF_003600245.1 Amycolatopsis panacis | reverse complement strand
CCGGACGAGCACGATCGGGAGCGGTCCGAGCGGCAGCGTGCGCAGCGGCAGGCGGGGGGAGGGACCCATCGTGTCCGAAAGTGACCGGGGCGTCGTGGTGGCGGGCGTCGACGGTTCGGTGTCGGCGTGTCACGCCGTGGTCTGGGCCGCCGAGCAGGCGGCACGGCGGGGCTTGGTGCTGCGGTTGGTGCACGCGTACATGATCCCGTCGCCGGGGGTCACCGGTCCGGGGGTGCGGGGGGTGCGTTCGGGGTTCCGGCGGCAGGCTGATGGGTGGCTGGCCGAGGCGGAGGCCGTGGTGCTGCGACGATGGCCGTCGTTGCCGGTCGAGCGGCTCGTCGCCGAGGGAAGCCCGGTCGGGGTCCTGCGGCGGGAGAGCCGCGACGCCGAACTGGCTGTGCTGGGTTCCCGGGGTCTGGGTGGGTTCACGGGTCTGCTGGTGGGTTCGACCGCGGTCGGGCTGGTCGCGCACGCGCGGTGCCCGGTTGTGGTGGTGCGGGGCCGGATGCCGG
>NZ_QZFV01000057.1:0-512 GCF_003600245.1 Amycolatopsis panacis | reverse complement strand
CCGCTGATCCCGAACGACGACACCGCCGACCGTCGCGGACGTTGCACCCGCGGCCACACGCGTTCTTCAGCCACCAGTTCGACCCCGCCCGAAGACCAGTCGACGTGCGGCGACGGCTCGTCAATATGCAGACTCCGCGGAACCACCCCACGCCGCATAGCCTCCACCATCTTGATAATCCCCGCCACCCCCGCCGCCGCCTGCGCATGCCCGATATTCGACTTGATCGAACCCAACAACAACGGCTCCACACGACCCCGGCCATACGTCGCAAGCAACGCCTGCGCCTCAATCGGATCACCCAGGGAGGTGCCCGTACCATGCGCCTCCACCACATCAACGTCCGAAGTGGACAAACCGGCGGCGGACAACGCGGCACGGATCACCCGCTGCTGCGAAGGACCGTTCGGCGCAGTAAGACCGTTGGACGCACCGTCCTGATTGATCGCCGAACCCCGAACCACCGCCAGTACCCGATGCCCGTTGCGGCGAGCATCGGAAAGCCGTTCCAG
>NZ_QZFV01000056.1:0-518 GCF_003600245.1 Amycolatopsis panacis | reverse complement strand
TTCGCGCACTGGCGGTGGGTCCACGCATTCTGGTGAAAGGATGAGAAGAGCCGGGTAATGGGAGACTATTACGCCCGGATCTGAGGGAGCGCGGGGGTGAGATTCCCCCGCGCCACCCGACCGGCGTGCTTTGCCGCGATGCAGAAGAACCAGCCCGGTTCGCTCTGATGGCCACGTACGCCGGCCCTGACGAGTTCCTCGCCACCGCCGCTTCGCCGCAGCGCACGCGGGTCTCGGTCCGGCGCATGACATGGCTGCTGGGCGTGTCGGCGTCGGGCTACTATGCGCACGTCAGACGTGCTGCGGCGATGGCGTTGACGGCGCGGCAGCGACGCCGCGCCGATCTCGAGGTGAAGATCACCGAGGTGCACCAGGACTCGCGCGGAACCTGCGGGTCGCCGCGGATCACCGCCGAACTCCGCGACCAGGGCGAGGTCGTCACGGCGAAGACCGTCGCCAAGATCATGGCCTCGATCGGTCTGGAGGGCATCAGCCCACGCACGTTCAAGGTCAAGACG
>NZ_QZFV01000055.1:0-527 GCF_003600245.1 Amycolatopsis panacis | reverse complement strand
CACGATAGGATCCTGGTAGCGTCGATCGATAGGAATGGTGAATGAGCCGGCACAAGCCATTGCGGTTCGAAGAGCGAGAGATCATCTCTCGCGAGTTGGGCAAAGATCGTTCGGCTCGATTCATCGCGAAGGTGCTGGGGCGGCATCATTCGACGATTGCTCGGGAAATCGATCGCAACGGTGGCCCTGTGGAATACCGTGCCGTTGAGGCGGAGCGTCGAGCTGAGGATAATCTGCGTCGACCGAAGGAACGGAAGCTGGAATCGTCGACGCGGCTGCATGACGCCGTGAACGATGGCTTGCGGGAGCAGTGGTCGCCGAAGCAGATTGGTCAACGGCTATGCGAGGACTATCCCGACGATCCGGAGATGCGTGTGTCGCATGAAACGATCTACGAGTGTCTTTATTTGCAAGCACGTGGCGAGCTCCGCACCCAGCTGACGATTGCCTTGCGTCAGGGCCGGACCCGTCGGGTCAACCGGTCCCGCGCGACCTCAACCAGGGGGAAGATCCTCGACATGGTGAAC